>NZ_JBQENW010000007.1:0-294463 GCF_052044835.1 Bacillus sp. 22475
ATGTTATCCGGTATTAGCCCCGGTTTCCCGGAGTTATCCCAGTCTTATGGGCAGGTTACCCACGTGTTACTCACCCGTCCGCCGCTAACTTCTTGAGAGCGAGCTCTCAATCCATTCGCTCGACTTGCATGTATTAGGCACGCCGCCAGCGTTCATCCTGAGCCAGGATCAAACTCTCCAATAAAGTTAGTTTGTCTAGCATCTAAAAATAAAAATTGACGTTTCACGTTGTTTGTTTCGTTCAGTTTTCAAAGAACTTGTCCGCCGCTTCAGAAGCGACTTCATCATATTAACATCTTCATTTTTCGATGTCAACTAAGTTTTTAAATTTATTTTTTGTCGTTTTCTGCGTTTCCGCATCAGCGACGTTTATTAATATACCATCATGATTTTTAAATAACAAGTGTTTTTTATAAAAAACACAAAAAAATTATCTATCCTACTTTCTTCTATAGAAAGAACTTATTATCCTTCCTACTAAAAATAGTTATTCTGATTGTATACTACTACACTTCATTCAACCAAATTGCATTTCACAATACCTTCCCAGGTTTTCATTCTCTTCTATATTAAAGTTTATAATAATTATCCTTCTATAGAATAACGATATAACTTAGCCGTAAGAAAAAATTCCATCCACATTAAACAATTCCAATGCAAATATAAACTTAAGAATATTGTTAGAATTTTTTTACATTTAATTAATGAAAAATATCCATTTTTTGTTATATAGTAAGAAAGGATGTACTCAACTATAAATAAACCAATGGAGGAATTATTTTATGGATAGGTTAACAAAGTTTTCATTAAAAAACCGAGCTGCCATTATCATCATGATTTTTCTCATTTCCATACTCGGTGTTTATTCCGGCTCTAAATTACCTATGGAATTTTTACCAAGTATCGACAATCCAGCAATTACCGTCACAACCTTATCTCAAGGACTCGACGCTGAAACGATGACAAAGGATGTAACTGATCCTCTCGAAAAACAATTTCGCAATTTAGAACACGTCGACACCATTACTTCTTCTACATACGAGGGATTATCACGTATCGACATTGCGTATACATCAAAAGCAAACATGAAAGATGCAGCACGCGAAGTCGAAAAAGCCGTCAATACAATTAAATTACCTAAAGATGTAACCAAGCCCGTAGTTAGTCAACTAAACACTTCTATGATTCCACTCGCCCAAATTACTATCCAGAAACAAAACGGGTTTTCAAAAGCAGATGAAAAACAAATTGAAAAAGAAATCGTACCACAACTCGAAAACATTGATGGTGTTGCTAATGTTATGTTTTTCGGAAAATCCACCTCTGAATTATCTATCGTACTTGATCCGAACCAATTAAAAAACAAAAACGTAACATCACAGCAGGTACTCACTGTTTTACAAGGAAAAGAAACTTCTACTCCAGCTGGGGCAATTACTGTTAATCAGGAAGAATACAACCTCCGCGTCATTGGGGACATAAAAAATGTAAATGACATTAAAAACATCACTGTGGTACCCCAAGTGAAATTGCAAGACATTGCTCAAATCGAAATCAAACAGCACTACGATACAATCTCACATATAAACGGAGAAGAAGGCACTGGATTAATCATCATGAAAGAACCGAGTAAAAATGCTGTTGCAATTGGAAAAGAGATTGATAAAAAAGTTAAAGAGATAAATAAGGAATATAAAGATCAGTTTTCCATTAAACTTTTGGCCTCAACCCATGAACAAGTTGAAAATGCTGTTACTAGCATGGGAAAAGAAGTAATACTTGGAGCAATCGCTGCAACTCTAATTATCTTAATCTTTTTACGTAACTTCCGAACAACACTCATCGCTGTTGTCAGTATTCCATTATCTATTTTATTAACACTCTTTTTACTACATCAATCTAACATCACACTTAACATTTTAACCCTTGGTGGTTTAGCTGTTGCGGTTGGACGTCTCGTTGATGATAGTATCGTTGTCATCGAGAATATTTTCCGCCGTTTACAAAAAGATTCTTTCTCTAAAAATATTATTCTTGATGCAACGAAAGAAGTCGCCGTCGCAATTACTTCTTCTACTTTAACAACGGTCGCTGTTTTTTTACCTATCGGCCTCATATCAGGAGCAATCGGAAAATTAATGTTACCTATGGTATTAGCAGTTGTATATTCTATTCTATCATCCTTAATCGTTGCACTAACAGTCGTTCCACTTATGGCTTTTTTACTACTCAAAAAAACAAAGCATCGAAAGCCAAGTTCTTCATCACGATATGTCGCTACGTTAAAGTGGTCTCTTTCTCATAAATTCATTATTCTACTTACTGCATTTTTATTATTTGCAGGATCAATTGCAGTCTATATATTACTACCGAAAGCAAACATAAAATCTGAGGACGACACAATGTTATCTATTAACATGACATTTCCAGCCGATTATAATGCTGAAGCTCAAAAACAAAAAGCATTCGATCTCGAAAAGAAATTACTTTCTAATTCAGATGTAACAGACGTCATTTTACGAATGGGATCTAGCGCAGAAGATGCACAATGGGGGCAAACAACTAAAAATAACCTTGCTAGTATATTTGTAGTCTTTAAAAAAGGTTCTGATATTGATCAATATATTAAAGAGTTAAAAAAGGAAAATAAAACTTTTGAGCCTGCTGAACTTGATTATATAAAAACAAGTTATTCAAGCTCTGGCGGTGGCAACAACTTACAATTTAACGTAACAGCTACTAACGAAGCGGATTTAAAAGAGGCGGCTACTATCGTCGAAACAAAACTAAAAAGCATGGATGATCTTTCTAAAGTAAAAACGAATTTAGAAGACTCTAAGAAAGAATGGCAAATTCATATTGATCAAACAAAGGCTGAACAACTAGGTTTAACACCAGAAATAGCTGCGCAACAAGTAGCATTCCTTATGAAGAAATCACCTATTGGCGAAATTACAATTAATAATGAAAAAACTACTATTATGATAGAACACAAAAAGGAAAACATTAATAAACAAGAAGATATTTTAAATACAAACATACTATCACCTATTAACGGACCAATCCCTTTAAAAGACATCGCAACTATTTCAGAAAAACAAACGCAAACAGAAATTTTCCATAAAGACGGAAAAGAAACAATCCAAATTACTGCCGAAGCTTCAAATGAAGATTTGAGTAAAGTAAACACAGCCGTAAATAAAGCGATAACTGACTTAGATTTACCTAGCGGTGCAAAAGTAAATATCGCAGGAGCTACTGAATCTATGCAAGAGAATTTTACAGATTTATTCAAAATTATGGGGATCGCAATCGGGATTGTATATTTAATTATGGTTATCACCTTCGGGCAAGCACGTGCTCCTTTTGCAATCCTATTCTCCTTGCCGTTAGCTGCTGTCGGTGGTATTTTAGGATTAATCATTTCACGAACACCTGTTGATGTAAATTCCTTGATTGGCGCATTAATGTTAATCGGGATTGTTGTTACAAACGCTATTGTATTAATAGAAAGAGTCCAACAAAATCGGGAACACGGAATGGAAACTAGAGAAGCCTTACTTGAAGCAGGTTCTACTAGACTACGCCCAATTATTATGACAGCTATTACAACAATCGTTGCTATGCTCCCGCTCCTATTTGGCCAATCCCAAGCAGGAAGTATGGTATCAAAAAGTTTAGCCGTCGTTGTCATCGGCGGTTTGGCAGTCTCAACTGTTCTTACATTAGTAGTCGTTCCAGTTATGTATGAACTATTAGATAAAATCGGGAGAAAAAGACGCTCCCGTAGGAAAATAAGCACTTCTACAGAAACACCTGATATTTAAAAACAAAAGGCGTTATCTTCACAAATGAAGATAACGCCTTCTCTCTATTTAGTCATATAATCCATCATTTTTTCCACATATTGCTCTATAGGTTTACTAGAATCCACAATAAGGTATTCATTATTTGAAGGTCTTTTACTACCATTTAACCACTTTTCAAAACCTACTTCCGACTCCACCTTTTCAATTTGACTGATCATACGCTTACGTGTTTGCAGTCTCCTATTAATCTCTTCCATATCATTAAGATAACACTCAATATATTTATATTTCACACCATGTTTATTTGATAATTCAATCCCTTTTTCAACCATTCCCTCATATAAACACGGACTATCCAATATAACACTATGCCCTTGTTCTAAATAAGAATCAATTAATACCCATTCGGCATCATACGCAAGCCCACCAACAATCGTTGATTCAATTCCTTTTACTTTTAATGATTTTAACAACGCGGATTTCAAAACATCATGATCTATAATTACAGCACCTGTTAATTTCGCTATATACTTAGAAACTGTCGATTTTCCTGACCCAGGAAAACCTGACATTTGCAGAAAAAACAAATTAAAACTCCTCTCTAAATTACATCTGTTCGTCTTTATAATTAATTACAAATTCAACAATCATTACATCCATTCCTTCTATATTAAAATACAAAAGAACCCCCTATCTATAAATAGAGAGTTCTTCTTTATAATTTATGCCGCTTTTACCTTTTTCGTTGTTTTACTTTTTCTTTTCGTTCCTGTAAAGCGCTTGTGTAATATAGACGCTATCAAGCGTGAAATAACATTGAATAGTAATACCATAATAATTAATACAGCTGCAGATTTTGTCGCAATCAACTTCGCATCTGGAATAACTCCTTCAGAATTTAATTTCCAAATGTGAACCGCTAATGTTTCAGCTGGTCTAAACGGATTTAGAGGATGCGCAGGACTTGAGAAATCCGCTGCTGAATTTAAAATCGGGGATGTTAAACCCGCTGTGTAAATTAATGCTGCCGCTTCCCCAAATATACGACCCGCCGCTAAAATAATCCCTGTAATAATTTGTGGTAATGACGATGGGATAATAATACGAGCGATTGTTTGCCACTTCGTTGCACCTAATCCAAGACTTGCCTCTTTTACATTATGAGGCACTTCTGAAATCGCATTTTCACAAACACGCGTTAAACCTGGTAAATTTAAAATAGTTAAAGCAAGAGCACCACCCATTACTGTGTATCCCCAACCTGTCATTGTAACGAACACTAACAAACCAAATAAACCAACAACAATAGAAGGTAAAGACGCCATCGTCTCTATACATAGACGAACAAAATTTAAAAAACGTCCTTGTTTTGCGTACTCTGCTAAATATATTCCAGCACCTAATCCAAGAGGAATAGATATAATAAGCGTTATAACAAGCATGTAGAAGGAATTGAATAACTGCGGACCAATCCCACCACCAGCTCTTGTATTGCTTGGTTCTCCAAACAAGAAATTAGGATCCCAAAATCCCCATCCCTTTTGTAAAATCTCAAATACTAAGAACACTAGCAAAGCTACAACTAAAGCCGCAACCGCATAAAAGATACCCGTCCAAACTTTATTTACCGTTCTTGCATTCATTATTATCGCTCACCTCTTTGCCCAATCGCTCGAATTACTAAAATAAACAGGAATGAAATAACAAGTAAAATCATCGCTAAAGTCCATAGCGCATTGTTCCAAGCAGTTCCGTTCAATGTATTCGTCATGTCCATTGTTAAAATACCAGTTAACGTCGCTGTCGGACTATATATTCCTTCTGGTAATTTAATCGTATTCCCGATTACCATCTGAACCGCTAACGCTTCACCGAAAGCACGCGCTAAGCCTAAAACAACACCTGTTAAAATCCCTTTTTTCGCAGCAGGAACAATCACTCGGCTAATCGCTTGCCATTTCGTTGATCCTAGACCATAAGAAGCTTCTAAATAATCAAATGGAACAGAACGTATTGCATCAGAAGCGATACTAGCAATAGTAGGTAAAATCATAATACTTAATACAACAATACCCGCAATTAAACTAAAGCCTACTCCCCCAAACGAATCACGTAATAGTGGTACTAAAATCGTAACCCCTAATAATCCGTATACAACCGAAGGAATACCCACTAACAATTCTAGAACAGGCTTCAATACTTTATTTCCAAACTTTGGCGAAATTAAATTCATGAATATAGCAAGAGCTATAGCAATTGGTGCACTAATAATAACCGCACCTAACGAAACCACCGTTGAACCTACAATGAAAATTAAAGCCCCGAAGGATCCTTGATCAGCATTTGGATTCCATTTTGTCGATGTTAACATCTCAGTAAATGAGATACCACTTTGTGTAAAAGATTGAATACCTTTACCACAAATAAACGCAATAATAGCTAATGTAATTAAAACAATAAAAATACCACAAAACGTAACAAGTGATCTTCCTATATATTCACTTTTCACGTAATTAATTTGTTTTTTCCCCTTCATCACAGGACAGACCCCACTTCACAGATTGAAATGAACAGGACTGGCCTTGCAGCCAGCCCCATAAAACTTTATTACTTATTTAATTTAGACATTGGAATGTAGCCCATATCTTCTACTTGCTTTTCAAAGTCTTTACCTTTTACATAATCGATGTAAGCTTTTGTTGCTTCTTTCGCTTCACCTTTTGTTACCATATACTCGTAAGACCAGAATGGATATTTACCAGACGCAATGTTTTCAACTTTCGGTTCAGCACCATCAATTTTCACTGTTTGTAGTGCACCTTTTTTATCTCCAACCATGTAAGACATCGCTAAATAGCTTACTGAACCTGGAGTAGAATTGATAGCTTGCTCTACTGCACCGTTAGAATCTTGTGTTGTACCAGTTCCATCATTAATTTTCGCGTCTTTCATAATCGTTTTTTCAAATGTAGCACGTGTACCAGATGAAGCCGGACGATTAATTACGTTGATTTTTTCATCTTTTCCGCCTACTTCTTTCCAGTTTGTTACTTTTCCAGTGAAGATATCTTGTACTTGTTGCACTGTTAAGTTATCAACTTTTACATCTTTATTTACGACAAGAGCGAATGCAATACCCGCTACCTTGTTATCTACTAATTCTTTCGCCTTTTCAGCATCTTTTATTTTATCTCCAGACGGAACATCTGAATTACCAATTTGTACTGCACCAGATGCTACTTGGTTAATCCCAGTTCCACTACCGCCACCTTGAACTTGAATAGAAACTTTTGAATTTTTCTCCATGAATTTCTTTCCAGCTTCCTCCGCAAGAGGTAGAAGAGCTGTAGAACCAGCTGCTGCAATCGTACCTGATAATTCTTGTTTTGTATTATCGCTTCCTTTAGCAGTTTCTTTACTAGTTGTATCTTCTGCTTTCCCACACCCAACTAATGCTCCTGCTACCACTAAAGCTGCTAAAGAAAATTTAATACCTTTTTTCATAACCATGTCTTGTACCCCCATTTGGATTATCACTTTTCGAATTCATTTTCTTTCGAACACAAATTCATTGTAGGACAACAATATTATGTGAGTGTTAAGCAATTTTTAATTTTAAGTAAATGACGATAATCATCCTTAAAAGCTAGGAATCCCAACATTTGTAGTTAAAGAAGCAAACAAAAACCACACTAACTATGCTGTAATGTAAATTTATTCTTAACAATGTAAATTCAATGTAAATGTTTTTCTCTCTTTTTCCCTTTTAGTTAAAGTTACATTTACAATTCCGCTGTATTTTGTAACTTTTTCACGCCTAATTTATGTACATTAAAAAGAATTTCAGTAATATTTTTTAGTACAACTAAATACATTGGAACAATTCTAAAATTAAATGAATATTTTTAAAGTACTAATTGACAACATAATCCAATGTGGTCTACTATATTACTAACAAAAAGTTTACCTTAGGAAACTTTTTAAACTTAAACTAACAATATAGAGATGAGGTAACTTTTATGGTATCGGCTAATACTAAACCCCTTTCCGAATTTAAAACAGGAGAGTTTGTACAAATTGAGAAGATACAATTAGAAGGAACTATGAAACGACGTTTATTAGATTTGGGATTTATCCCTGGGGCAACGATTAAAGTATTGCAACGCAGTCCACTTGGAGATCCGGTCGCTTATCAAGTGAGCAACACAACTATTGCACTACGCAAAGAAGAAAGCTCCCTTATTTTCGGGGTATTAATAGGAGATGATTTCAGATGAGCAAACATCGTATTGCTTTAGCTGGTAACCCGAATACCGGGAAAAGTACATTATTTAATACTTTAACAGGTTTAAAACAACATACTGGAAACTGGACGGGAAAAACCGTTTTAAAAGCTGAAGGAGAATATGAACATAACGGAAGTAATTATACATTAATAGATTTACCTGGAACTTACTCGCTATACTCAAATTCCGCAGATGAAGAAGTAGCGAGGGATTATATTATATTCGAAAAACCAGAAGTAACTGTAGTTGTCATAGACGCAACTGCTATGGAAAGAAATTTAAATTTAGCACTCCAGGTGATGGAGATGACAAATAATGTAGTCATTTGCATTAACTTAATTGATGAAGCCGAGAAAAAAGGCATTATTATTGATGAAAAGAAATTAGCAAAATCACTTGGTGTACCTGTGGTTAAAATTTCAGCACGTAACCGAGTAGGTATTGGTCATTTGCTAAATGTTATTGCGAAAGTAGCAAATAAAAAACTAATTCCAACACCAATTAAAATTACTTACAGCGAAAAAATCGAAAATATGATTCAGGAATTAGAACCACAAATTTATAAAGTGTTCGGTGATACGTATCCAGCACGTTGGATTGCGTTACGTATATTAGATGGAGATAAAAATTTCTTAACTACACTTCAAAAACACCATAATGAACCACTTGTAAGGGAGGTCGTAATTAATGGAATCTCACTCAGCCAGTAAAGCTCTTCCATTAGACTATATTATTCAACATGCACAAACACTTTCAAAAGAAGATATACGAGATGATATAGTCGGAGATATTTACCGAACATCTGCAAGCATATGTAAAGAATCCGTTCAATATACAAATACTGATAAGTTATATCGTTCCGAAAAACTGGATAAGGTTTTCACATCTCCAATCTGGGGATTCCCAATTATGCTCGGTATTTTATCTATTATTTTTTATCTTACAATTGCAGGCGCTAACGTACCATCTGACATGATTGCCGAATTCTTCGGATGGGCCGAAGGATATTTAACATCTTGGTTCCAAGCAGCGCATGCACCTGAATGGTTACATGGCATTTTAATACTTGGTTTATTCCGTGGTATCGGAGCTGTTATTAGCGTTATGTTACCACCTATGGCAATCTTTTTCCCCATGTTCGCACTATTAGAAAACTACGGATACTTACCACGTGTCGCGTTTAATATGGACCGCTTATTCAAACGATCTGGCGCACACGGGAAACAATCTTTAACAATGGCAATGGGATTTGGTTGTAATGCAGCAGCCATTATGTCAACACGTATCATTGAATCACCACGTGAACGTATGCTAGCAATTTTAACGAACAACTTCGTTCCTTGTAACGGTCGCTGGCCTATGTTAATTTTAATGGCTTCACTATTTATGGCTGCTGGTTATACAGGCAGTATGCAAACATTGGTTACTGCTGGCGTTGTAGTTGGAATGGTTGTAATTGGTGTTATTATGACATTAACCGTTTCTTGGGTACTATCAAAAACAGCCTTAAAAGGGGTTCCAACTCACTACACACTTGAGTTACCTCCATACCGCAAGCCAAAAGTTTGGAATACAATTGTTCGCGCAACACTCGATAAATCAATCTACGTTTTAAAACGAGCTATAGTTGTTGCTGCCCCTGCAGCTGCATTAACTTGGTTACTTGCTAACATTTTTATCGGTGACACAAGCTTACTTATGTATTTTGTAAACTTCCTAGATCCATTTGCTAAAACGTTAGGACTTGACGGGTTTATTCTAGCTGCATTCATTCTTGGACTACCCGCTAATGAAATTGTAATCCCAATTTTATTAATGTCTTACTTGTCAACTGGGGCTTTAACTGAAATAGATGATTTTAATCAAATTAAAAATCTATTCCTAGAAAATGGTTGGACTTGGTTAACAGCGTTAAACACAATGTTGTTCTCACTTCTTCATTTCCCGTGTGGAACAACACTGGTTAACATATACAAAGAAACAAAAAGTGCAAAATGGACATTTTTATCGTTTGCAATCCCTACCGTTATCGCCATTGTTGTTACATTCCTCTCTACACAATTGGTACATTGGTTAGGGCTTGTATAAAACAAAGCATACATAGAAGGCATCCCCCTTCACATATGCTTTGTACGAAAGAAACCTGAAAATCATTCAGGTTTCTTTTTTTGTACATCAGTATTCCACGGCTGCGCTCCATACGTTGTGAGTTTTTTATGAATAAAATATATAGCTCCTGGAAGAACTGCCATTAATATCGTGCAACTAATCCCTAATCCAGTAAACACCTTCATCACCTTACTTTACTCTTTTTGGTAAAGCTGAACCTGAATGTTCAATTGTTGGATGAACATGAACATTAATTTCAGCTTTACTAAAGTAATTTTCGCCTTGATCCCAATTCTTACTTACCTTTTTCCACTCTTTATAATTATGTCGCTTATACACTTCCCCTAACTCTAATACATCTACCTTATATTTTTTTTGAACAAGTTTAATTGATTTTTGAATACGCTCCTCCATTTCCTCCGCGATGTTTTTCTTTAATCGCTTTTCATTCATAATTTGTTTATTATCATTAAAATGCAACTCAGCCAATGTCCCTTCCAAAGATAAGTGAATATCAAACTTAGGTTTTGTAGCATTTTCTGTAGATACTTTAATCTTTCGGCGCATCTTATGAATTTCATATGTAATAAGCTGACCATTTTTACGTATAGTAAAAAAACCTCCAATTTTTTTACCTATTATATAATTAATTCCTAATGTTTCTTCCCCACTCAAACTGCCTACACACTTATTATCCTTCCCACGAAACAACGCTGCCCCGTTCATTTGTACCCCTTGCTTTGTTAATTCAAGAATAGGTAATACGAAACTTCGGCCCGCAATCATCTTTTCCTGAACTTCACCAATTCTTGCAGCCTCAATCATTTGAGCATTTTTCGGAGGATGTTCAGCTAACATATCTATATACTGCGCCGGTAAATTTTCAGGCTTGGCACTTTGTTGTAAAATAGCTTCGGCATTTTTCTTAGAAACGAACAAACGAATATTTCTTCTCATCTCATGATCGCGAATATATACATCTAACGTATTTTGTAAAACATATGGATTGGCTAGTAAATCTTTAGAAAAAATTATCACTTGTATATGCGGAAAGAATAATGAACGACTAATTTTTTTGGCGATAATTCGTATTTGCTCAAAGACACTATCTGCCTTCGCACTCACATTAATATAATTTTCGCTATCCCCACCGCCTTGTCCACCTTGTTGTACTAACCTAGGAAGCACCATCTGATACGTCCCTTTCATAATTGGATTCGATTGTTTTTTTTTCACAATATCATAAGCTGCGCCTACTACAAATCCTCTCTCTTCTATTTCTTCTAGCTCAGAGCACCCACTTATAGATCCCGCTAAAACCATAACCATTATAATTTTAAGAAGGTGTTTCATTTCTACCATTCCTTCTTTTTATTTTATATACAATTAAAACCAACAAAGGTGCTAACACGACAAATCCCATATCTATCCAAGCTAAATAAGTCCCATAACTTGACAAAGCATTCAAACTACTAGGTATCATATTCACCATAAAAATAATCGGGGCACTTACAAAAATGAAAATATGTTTCTTCACTTTCGGAAACATAGCACAAAATAATAAAGATGCGACGTCATAATACATTGCAGTAGTGTTATAAATAGTAATAATCCAAGTCGTAAAAAAAATCGCATCAAACCTTTCTAAAAACCCTCCACCAATTTCAATTTCTTTCCCTAATTCAATTGTTGGATATGTCAATCCACGTGTTGTCATATACGTAAAAACACTAATACAAGTTACATAAATTAAAATGTATGACAACACGTTTACCATCACCGCTTTCGCAACTGCCATCGGCGCTTTTTTCGCTGTCTTATCATTCAGCAACACCGCATAAAACAGAGCTACCTCAAATCCAATAAACGTAAAAATAGAATTTTTAACGCCAACTGCATATTGACTAATATTCGTTTGAAAAGCTGGTAGTAAATTATTTATTTCCATTAAGTTCACATTCAATAAAGAAAGAAGCACTATCGCAATTAAAACAATAGGTAAGAATAGAACACTTAACCTTAATAAGGCCGCTCTTGATCCTGCTATTCCATAAATAACAACTAATAAAAAGAAGAAAGAAAGTAGCTGTACTGGTGTATCACTAAATAAGTACGTTTGTGAAATAACTGCAATCATTCGCGATTCATACGCTGTCAAAGCAGCAAACGTTAATACTAAAACCATACTAATCGTGTATGCCACCGGCTTCGTCAAATGTGCACTCGTATATTGAACAAAGTTTTGTTTTGGGAATAAAATAGCTACCCTCGTTACAAACCAACCTAAAACCGCGCATATCAATCCACCCAAAAGCAAAATAATCCAACCGTCTGAAAATAAGGTTTGCATAGCAATATCTCGCGGCATAGACAATGCACCTATCCCAATAATTGTCGACGATACCGCAAAACCAAGTTCCCGAGATCCAATTTCTTCATCCCCATATTCAAATGGTTTCAATTACTCTCGCTCCTTTGGACGTATTGTAGAATCTTTCGTTTGTAAGTACTCTGGTCTATCTTTCAACATCGATTTTGGCATACGAATAAATTCTTCTTTCCAATCTTTATAAAATGCCGGAGCAATAGGCGTTGTATATGGCACCCCAACACTCTTCAAATTCGTAATATGAACCGCAAGTGCAATAAGGGCTAAAATAATTCCATATAGCCCAAAAGCAGTCGCCGCTAAAACAAAGACAAAAAGTAAAATCCGAAACGTAATTGTAATGCTATATACAGGCAGTGAAAATGTAGCAATTGCAGTAACTGCAATAATAATTACTAAAAAAGGATTTACAATTCCTGCATTCACCGCCGCTTCCCCAATTACAAGACCGCCTACAATCCCAATTGTTTGTCCCATCGGTTTCGGTAATCTAATTCCTGCTTCTCGTATTAACTCCATCGTTAATGCCATCATTAACGTTTCTATATATGCCGGAAATGGTACCCCTTCTCTCGCTCCCGCAATAGAATAAGCTAGTTTAGATGGGATAAGCCCTTGGTGGTACGATACAAGCGCTACGTACATGGCAGGTAATAAAACAGCAGCAATACCTGATCCCATACGTAAAATTCTTAATAACGTTCCAATTACCCAACGCTCATAATGATCTTCGACAGATTGAAAAATATCAACAAATACAAGTGGAGCTATAAGAGCAAACGGTGATCCATCCACCAAAATAGCTGCCTTCCCTTTCGTTAATGAGGCTACGATATTGTCCGGTCTTTCCGTATTTAAAAATTGCGGAAACGGTGATAAATTATTATCTTGAATTAATTGCTCAATCGTTCCCGTCTCAAAAATGACATCTGTCACTATTGATTGAAGACGCCGATCTAACTCTTTTACAATGTAAGGGTTAATAATGTCTTCTATATATACTAAAGTCACTTCCTTTTGAGATCGCTTCCCCATAATATAAGATTGAAACCTTAATTTTGGATCACGTAAACTGCGTCGGATTAACATTTTATTCACATTAATATCTTCATTTAATCCAACTCTCGGTCCGCGTATTAAATCTTCTGTCACTGGTGGTTCTAAACTTCTTTTCTCCCAAGCCCTACTATTAATAACGATAGCAGTTTGAATATTATCGATTAATATAACTGTATCTCCCGCTAAAATTGCATTTATAATATCCGGAAACGTTGTTTTCATTCCTACTTCTGCGATAGAAATAAAGCGATCCAATAACGTTTGAACAACAGCTTCTTCTTTTTGTATTTCTTCATATTGAAGTGTGCGAACCACATATTTATAAACATTATCCTTATCTGTCAATCCACATAAAAACACAACCGCACAACGTGTAAAACTCCCAGCAAGAGCAACTTCTCTAATTGTTAAATCATTAGGTGAACCTAACTCATCCCTAATTTCTTTCATAACTTCAAATAAGTTACCTTCAAGCTCTAACAATTTCCCCACCTAACTTCCTTTTCAACAAGTTTTTAGTTAGATTCCGCTAATAGAAGAAAATATATACAAAAAAGAGCTATCTCTTTTCAAAGATAGCTCCAATAAACGAATTACTTTTCTACTATTATACTGTTTTTCTTTATAGATACACCTTTTGTAAATCCACTAACTACAAACATCACAATCATATTAATTAACAATGCGACTATGCCTACATTCAAATCTTTTATATACTGCGGAAAACTTGGAAACATCGTGGCTATAGTTGAACCAGATAAGGTAATATATGCGACCACTAACAGCCCAACTCCCATTCCTGCAATCGCTCCTTGCTTCGTAATAATTTGGCGTGGAAACAAGCTACATACAAGTGCAGGGAAAAGTTGCGTAACGATACTGTATCCCATTAAAAGAAGGGCTCCTATTGTTTCTCCTCCTTTAAATGTAAATAAAACTGCTACGAGCGTTACTGCAGGTACAAATAGCTTTGCGGCTTTTGCAACTTGTCTATCTGAAGCTGACGGAACGATCGTTCGATAAATATTTTTCGCTAACAATGTAGAAGCCGCCATAACAAGCATAGAGCCTGGAACCAATGCCGTTAATACTCCCGCACTACCAATAATTCCAATAAACCAAGGATCAAAAGTTCGTAAAGCAAGACGGACTAACGAAAGATCTACATCCGCTCCCTTTAACCCAGGAACTTGCAGTATAGCAGCAAACCCTGCGAAAAATACGAAAAGTAACACTAAAGAATACAGTGGCATAATTGCTGCATTTTTACGAAATACTTTTTCATTTTTTGCAGAAAAAGCAGAAGCAAATGTATGAGGCCACATATAGAAACCGAGGGCCGTTAATATAATAGTAGAAACAAACCAAGAAATACTCATTCCTTCTTCAGGTAAAGATAAAAATCCTGGTTTCGCTGCTTCTACAGCTTCAAACATCGGCTGAAATCCTCCATAATAATGATACGGTAAATATATACCTAAAAACATAACGATAAACAGTATCATAATATCCTTCAAAGCAGCCGTCCAAGCTGAACCGTGTATACCTGAAACCATTACATATATAGTTATAACAATGGCACCAATCCAAACCGCAACAACAGGTGATACCCTTCCGTAAGACGCTTCTGAAACGATAATTCCCAGTCCCTTTAACTGTAAAACAAGATATGGGATGATGGAAACAACACCAACAATTGAAACAATAAGTCCAAGCGCTTTACTTCTGTATTTCTTCGCAAAAAAATCCGACTGCGAAACAAGGTTATGCTCTTTTGCATACTTCCAAATCGGTGGCAATAAAAAATACGATAAAAGATAAGCTAAAGCGCCATAGCCTAAAATATAAAAGGTAGGTGCGCCTTTACTATATGCCCAGCCGCTTCCTCCTAAAAATGTAAACGTCGTATAAATTTCACCTGCCATAAGGAGAAAAACAAAAATAGTACCAAACCCTCTTCCCCCAACTGACCATTGCTCTAAATTCATATCTTTTCCATGTTGTGCCCGAATCCCTAAAAATAGTGCGAGAAACAAAAATAAAATAATGATAAGTAATGCAGTCATTTTACATCCTCCTTATTAGCAGGATCACACACGTACAAAAGCCCCATACAAAGAGATGTAATAAACACTGATAATAATACCCAAAATAATAAAAATGGCATCCCTAATACGTAAGGAGTAACTGAATTCGCAAATATCGGCCCAACTACTAAACAAAGAACTGGGATAAGCGCTAGAATGTGTATTTTCTTCATCTCATTCTCCTTTACTTATAAAGTTCATAATGGCTGATACAAAGACTTCCACTCCAATCGGTAATGCATCTTCGTCAATCGTAAAACGAGGGTGATGGTGAGGATATATAATACCTTTCTCTTTATTTCCCGCTCCGATAAAAAAGAATGTCCCCGGTGCCTTTTGTAAAAACGCTGAAAAATCTTCTCCAGCCATCGTCGGCTGTAAACGAACAACTCTATCCCTTCCATAAAGTTGTAATGCCGTTTGTTCAATAAGCTCTGTAGCTTCATAGTCATTTACAACTGGTCGATATCCATATTCATACGAAAATATATATTTCGCTCCGTAAGATTCTGTAATATGCTTCACAATCCGCTCAATCTTCTTCTCTGTTTCACCTCGTAATTCATGCCTTAAGCTTCTTACTGTTCCTTCAATCTCCGCTTGCTCTGGTATTACATTATGAGTTGTCCCCGCATGAAATTGCGTAACAGATATTACGAGAGAATCTAATGGATTCGTGAGGCGAGATACAATTTGCTGAAGTTGCGAAACGACTTGTGTTCCGATTGCGATACTATCCACCGTTTCATGAGGGATTCCAGCATGTCCACCCTTTCCCTCTATCTTAATTTTAAAAACATCCGGTGCAGCCATTGCAGGACCATAAATAACACCTATTTTCCCAACCTCTAACGACGCCCAAAGGTGAGCACCAATAATATAATCCACACCTTCCATTACACCTGCAGCAACCATCTCCTCTGCACCACCAGGAAAATTTTCTTCAGCATGTTGGAATAGAAAACGAATCTCCCCTTTCATCTTCTCTCTTTCTCCTACTAACTTATGTACAACCCCAAGTAATATCGCTATATGTCCATCATGACCACATGCATGCATTACACCTTTATATGTAGAAATAAAATCAAACTCATTTTCTTCATGAATAGGAAGAGCATCCATATCGGCTCGAACCGCAACTGTTTTGCCCGGATGTTTACCTACTAACTTTGCCATTACACTATATTTAGTCGGCCGTGACACTTCTAAATATGGGAATTTCCGAAGTATATCGAACACAAACTGCGATGTTTTCTCTTCTTGAAAAGATAACTCTGGATACTTATGAAAATGCCTTCTCCACTCAACTAACTGATTTTTTGACAAAACAAATTCCTTTGCAACATCCATAACCCTTCACTCCTTCTTCACCAAGTTAAATGTTATTATAACGTGAATTGTTAATTTTTAAAATAATCTTCTGAATTTTCAGTTACGATAAACTAAAAAGAAAAAGCCATCCAAAAGATGACTTTTTCATTATCATAAAATAGTAATCGCTTGTTTTCCCATTTGCTCCCAAGCTTTCTCAAATTCTGCTCGTGGAACAGCCAAACGCGGATTATTTTTAAGAGGATCATTTACATATACAAAGTTTTGATCATATCCAATCACTACTGCACTATGCTCATAATATGTAATTTTCACTTCGCCTGAACTCGTATTCCATGTTTCAAAACTACTTTCAGCTAGCGGCTTAAACGTCGTATTGATAATGACCCATACCGGTGAACCAGAACTAATTACTTTATATATATCTTGCATGTCTCTACCTGTTAAATTAATTACTTTTTCAGGAACATATTTTTCTGCTAAATTAAAAATCGGTTGATTATATACACCATATCCAGGCTCTGCCTTTGTGTAAATATTTCCAACAAATCCTTCGTAAGGATTTCCCCGTACGCCATTTTGTTCAAATGGAACGCGATGAATTTCGCTAGCAAGTTGCATCTTATCTACTTGTACACCTTTATATTGCAGCAACATAGCTAAACTTGTCACTTCACATCCTCGAGGTAATTCTGGTAATTGTTTAATAAACGGAACATCTTCAATCATAGCTGCTTCTTTCATTTCAGATAGAAACTCTAAGCGTAGAACTTGCGCCTTTTGCATGATTTTATCTTTTCCTATAAAAAATGCAGCAGCAAGTATAATCCCAAAAACAAAAAGACATTTTAACTTTTTCATTATAAACAAAACTCCATTAATTATTATTTTACAGACACAACTCTTATCATTGTACCCTTCTTCTTACTAGTTTGCTAGAAAGATCATGTGAATTATCGCTCATAGAATTAATTACAAAAATTCTAATTATTTTTAATAAAAAGAAAAACAAATATACATTTCCAGAATATTTTGCTAAAATCAAAATTGTTAATATAGTGAAGATATCACCATGTTAACAAACATTCTTAGAGTATTTAGTCATAGTTCGTTTTTTTACATACTCCATTCATTTCATAGCAAATAAACCGAGTGTGTGTTGCATCCCCCACTAATGATTAAAAACTCAGAATAAAACGAAGTTCACACATTCAAGAAAATACGGGGTGAGGGGCATATGAATCAACAAATTGAACAAACAGATTTAAAACGAACAATGAAAAGTAGACACCTATTTATGATTGCACTCGGCGGTGTTATCGGAACCGGGCTATTTATGGGATCTGGTCAAATTGTCCATAATGCCGGACCTGGTGGTGCTATTCTTGCATTTTTAGTCGGTGGATTTGTTATGTATTTAACGATGTTATGTCTTGGTGAATTATCCGTTGCTATGCCAGAAGCAGGTTCATTCCAAAGTTATGCAAGCAAATTCATTTCACCTGGTTTTGGATTTGTTGTCGGTTGGATGTATTGGTTAAATTGGGCTGTTACAGTTGGCGTAGAGTTAACAACTGTAAGTATTTTAATGAAACGCTGGTTTCCAGACGTTTCTTCCTGGATTTGGTGCGTTACATTTGCAGCAGCACTCTTCCTCGTAAACGCTTTATCAGCAAAAGCATATGCAGAAGCAGAGTTTTGGTTCGCAAGTGTAAAAGTCGCAACAATTGTTATTTTCATCGTACTTGGTGGCGCTGTTATGTTTGGTCTACTAGACTTTAATGGAAGGCCAGCTCCAATGCTTCATAATTTCACTGAAAATGGCGGGCTATTTCCAAACGGTGCATTAGCTGTTCTTCTTACGATGATTACAGTAAATTACTCCTTCCAAGGAACAGAATTAATCGGAATCGCTTCAGGAGAAAGTGAAAATCCTGAAAAAACAATTCCAAAAGCAATTAAAAATACAATTTGGCGAACTCTCTTCTTCTTCGTCTTAGCGATATCAGTTGTTGTAGGTTTACTCCCATGGCAAGAGGCTAATCTAGTCGAAAGTCCCTTTGTACTTGTTTTTGATGTAGCCGGTGTCCCATATGCAGCAGACATTATGAACTTTGTTATTATCACAGCTGTATTATCCGTTGCTAACTCTGGTCTATACGCAAATTCTCGTATGCTTTGGGCGATGGCAAAACAAGGAATGGCAAGTCCAGCATTTACGAAATTAACTAAAAAAGGTGTACCGCTAAATGCATTAATTTTCAGCCTAATTTTCGCTAGCCTTTCCTTATTAACAAGTGTATTTGCGGCAGATACTGTCTTTCTAGTTTTAACATCTATTGCAGCAATGGCTGCCGTTGTCGTTTGGATGTCAATCGCCGCTTCACAGTTTTTCTTCCGTAGAAATTTCGTGAAAAATGGTGGCGACATAAATGATTTAAAATATCGTACACCGCTCTATCCGCTAGTTCCAATCGTAGCGTTCTCGCTCAATTTCATTACATTTGTTAGTTTGGCTTTCATTCCAGATCAAAGAATTGCTCTTTATTGTGGCATTCCATTTATGATTATTTGTTACATTTTATACCAATTTAAATATAAAAAAGTTGTCACACTTGAACAGCCACGAACTGTCACACAAGAAATAAACTAAATATACAAAATATTCAGCTATCTTTCTTATGATAAGATAGCTTTTTTCTATTTCTTGGATATCCTGGTATAACTTTATTTATCTTAAAATTTTCACAATCACGTTTTTCTCTGGAAAATAGTTTACAATGTAATCAAGTTACAAATGATATTCACCTTAAAAAGTGTGCATTTGTGTCTATTTTTTAACAATATACCAAAAACTATTGCCTTCTATAAATTAATAGGTTTATATTGTTTTATTGGCATAGTTTCAATCCAAGGAGAAAGGAGATTTTCAATCGTGCAACTAAAGAAAGCGTTTTGGAAGTTGGCTTCGCTTCTTCCGTTATCATTACTTCTGTTCCTCGGTGGCTGTGATAAAAAACTCGCAGTATTAAATCCGCAAGGACCTGTTGCAAAAGCACAGTATGATTTAATTGTTTGGTCATTCTTGCTTATGTCATTAATTATCGCAATTGTATTCATTCTGTTTACAGTCATCTTGATTCGTTATCGTGAAAAACCAGAGAATATGGACTATGAGCCACCTGAACAACACGGTAACACATTACTAGAAATTATTTGGACGCTTGTTCCTGTTATTATCGTTATCGCATTATCGATTCCAACAGTAAAAGCAACTTATGCTTCGGAAGAGGTTCCGAAAGAGTCCAAACATATTAAACCAGTTGAAATTTATGTTACATCTGCAAACTGGAAATGGTTATTCAGTTACCCAGAGGAAAAAATTGAAACCGTTAACTATTTAAACATCCCAGCTGGTGTACCAATTCAATTCAAACTGACTTCTGTCGGTCCAATGAATGCTTTCTGGGTACCAGAACTTGGTGGTATGAAGTACACAATGGATGGCATGATTATGGATCTTTATTTACAAGCTGATAAGCCAGGTTCTTACCTAGGCCGTAGTGCGAACTTCTCTGGTGAAGGATTCACACACATGGAGTTCGAAGTTGAAGCGAAAACTAAAGAGAAATATGACAAGTGGGTTAAAGAAGTACAAGAAACTGCTCCTAAACTAACAGAAGCTAAGTACAACGAAATTGTTAAACCTGGTGTAGTTGGTCGTATGACATTCTCTAGTCACCACTTAAGTTATGTAGATCCAAAATCACTTGAATATTGTGATTACAACTACTACAAAAACAAAAAATAATAGCTATTATTCCAACAGATTGGAGTGAACACAGTGAAGCTTGATGAATTCTTTGTCACAGGTGACCCGATTATTTACGGTGCAGACGCTTCTATCGTTCTTGTGACATTAGCAATCATTTTCGTACTAACAAAGTATAAAAAATGGAAATGGCTTTGGGACGAATGGTTAACAACTGTTGACCATAAAAAAATCGGAGCCATGTATATTATTTCTGCGGTTATCATGTTATTCCGTGGTGGTATGGATGGTTTAATGATCCGTGCACAGTTAACATTCCCAGAAACAACTTATTTAAACGCTGAACACTATAACGGAATCTTTACAACGCATGGTACAGTAATGATTCTTTTCATGGCAATGCCATTCGTTATGGGATTAATGAACCTTGTAGTACCATTACAAATTGGTGCTCGTGACGTTGCATATCCGTTCTTAAATGCTTTAAGTTTCTGGTTATTCTTTGTCGGAGCAATGTTATTCAACATCGCTTTCGTAATCGGTGGTTCTCCAGACGCTGGGTGGACTTCTTACTTCCCAATGGCAGGTACAGAGTTTACTTCAGGCGTAGGAAATAACTACTACGCAATTGCATTACAGATTTCAGGTCTCGGTACGCTAATGACCGGTATTAACTTCCTTGTTACTATCTTAAAAATGCGTACACCTGGTATGACTTTAATGAGAATGCCAATGTTTACTTGGTCAATCTTAATTACAACAATTATCATTATTTTCGCTTTCCCAGTATTAACAGTTGCTCTTGCATTAATGACATTTGACCGTCTATTCGATGCTCACTTCTTTACGATGGCGAGCGGCGGTATGCCGATGTTATGGGCCAACCTGTTCTGGGTATGGGGTCACCCTGAAGTATATATCGTTATTTTACCGGCATTCGGTATTTTCTCTGAAATCATTAGTACATTCTCACGTAAGCGTCTATTCGGTTACAGTGCGATGGTATACTCAATGGTTGCAATTTCTTTACTAAGTTTCGTCGTATGGCTTCACCACTTCTTCACGATGGGTGCAGGTCCAGCGGTTAACTCATTCTTCTCGATTTCGACAATGGCGATTTCGATTCCAACCGGGGTTAAGATCTTTAACTGGTTGTTTACACTGTATAAAGGACGTATCCGTTTTACAGTTCCAATGCTTTGGTCATTGGCATTTATTCCAAACTTCGTAGTCGGTGGGGTTACAGGGGTTATGCTTGGAATGGCAGCAGCTGATTATCAATACCATAACAGCTACTTCCTAATTGCTCACTTCCACTACGTATTAATCGCAGGTACAGTATTCGCTATGCTTGCTGGATTCACATTCTGGTATCCAAAAATGACTGGTCATATGTTAAATGAACGCCTAGGTAAATGGACATTCTGGATCTTTATGAGCGGATTCAACATCTGTTTCTTCCCAATGTACTTCTTAGGTTTAGACGGTATGACTCGTCGTATGTACACTTACTCTGAAAGTCTTGGATGGGGATGGCTAAACCAAATCGCATCTGTTGGTGCGGTAATGATGGGTATTGGCTTCCTACTTCTTTGCTACAACGTAATTTGGAGTGCACGTCACGGTGAACGTGACACAACTGGAGATCCATGGGATGGCCGTACACTTGAATGGGCAACTCAATCTCCTGTACAACATTACAACTTCGCGAAACTTCCTGAAATCAAAGAAGCTGATGCTTTCTGGTACATGAAAAAACGCGGAGAAACAGTTACACCAGCAGCAGAAGATATCAAACCAATTCACATGCCAAGTAACTCTGGTGTGCCTATTATTGCGTCTTTATTCTTCGGTCTTGCAGGTTTCGCATTAGTATTTAGCTGGTTCTGGCTTGCAGCAATCGGCGGCGTTGGTATTTTAGCTTGCTTAATCTATCGTTCATTCGATTATGATGATGGCTACTACGTAAGTGTTGATGAAATTAAAGAAACAGAACATATAGCATGAGAGGTGAAATGACATGGCGGCTTTAGATAAAAGCTTACCTTTGGAATATCAATCCGAACAAAGCAGATTGAATATCCTAGGATTCTGGATTTTTCTTGGGGCTGAAATTATGCTGTTCGCAACACTTTTCGCCTCTTATCTAGTCCTAGCTGGTCGTACGGCAGATGGCCCAACTCCAGCGCAACTGTTTGAACTTAAAACGCTTTTAATTCAAACATTACTACTTTTAACAAGTAGTTTCACATGTGGTATCGTAATTCACGAAATGCGTAAGCACAACCAAAAAGCAATGCTTGGATGGTTCATCCTTACATTACTTTTAGGTGCAGGTTTCCTATTCTTTGAAATCGAAGAGTTCATTATGTACATCGGTGAAGGCGCAACAATTCAAACAAGTGCTTTCCTATCTGCATTCTTCGTTCTTCTTGGAACGCACGGAGCCCACGTAACAGGCGGTATCATTTGGGCAACTTGTGTTATTATCCAAATTTTAAAACGAGGTTTAACACCAGTTACAGCTCGTAAAGTATTCATTATCAGCTTATACTGGCATTTCCTTGATCTAGTTTGGGTCTTTATTTACACACTAGTTTACTTGAACGGGATGGTGGCGTAAATGGCTCAAAACAACAATCAAGCAAACGGGCATGCGCATAGCGGATTCCCTTGGTCACACGTTTTCGGATTTATTTTATCGCTTGCATTAACGTTTCTAGCGTTATACGTGGCACTTTACACAACATTGCCACTTTCAACAGTCTTAACAACTATTATCATAATGGCTGTTGCGCAAGCATTGTTACAATTAATTATGTTCATGCATTTAAAAGAAGGAGAAGGAAGAGTTCAAATTCTTACAATGATATACAGTTTCTTCGTTGCAACTGCAACAGTTGGTTTAACTGTATGGATCTTCTTCTCAATGTAATGTACATGAAAAAGACTGCTGAGATTCCTCAGCAGTCTTTTTTTATCCCCTCCCCTATTACATCCACATTACGGAATTAACAACAGAATCATGAAAAATATACTTATTATGACAAATGTTAAGAAAAATCTTTCTTTATGAAATCGAATCCATATGCGTTGCTTTTCTACCTATTATATGGCTAAATAGGTACTATATTTATTTGAAGGGAGAGAACGCAATGGAACATCATACTTCTGTTCTATCACTTATGGTTGTCGTTGCAATCGCGTTTTTCGTTCCCCTTTTGTTACAACGCTTTAAATTAAAAGCACTTCCTGTTGTCGTTGCAGAAATTATTGCAGGAATCTTTGTAGGTAAAAGTGGGTTTAATATTATTGAGCCAGATATATGGCTTCAAGTTTTATCAACATTAGGATTTATCTTCCTCATGTTCTTAAGCGGTTTAGAAATTGATTTTTCTATCTTTAAACAAAAAGGGAAAAAAAATACGACAAACGAGCCAAATACATTTCAAGTAGCAAGCATTATCTTCTTATTTATTTTCATCTTATCTTATGCCCTATCATTACTATTCGTATGGCTAGGATTTGTAGATAATGCAATGTTCATGACTTTAATTATTTCAACTATTTCTTTAGGTGTTGTTGTACCAACATTAAAAGAAAACAACCTAGGAAAAACTGCAATCGGACAAATCATTTTATTAGTTGCTGTTATTGCAGACTTAGTTACAATGATTTTACTCGCTGTTTTCGTCGGATTAAATTCCGAAAGCGGCCAAAGTATGTGGCTCCTACTTCTTCTATTCGGTGCTGGTATTGTCATTTACTTTATTGCAAAACGCTTTAAAAACATTCCATACTTAGATAGTTTAAAAGCTGGTAGTGTACAAATTGATACACGAGCTGTTTTTGCACTCATTTTAATATTAGTAGGGTTATCGGAATCTGTTGGAGCAGAAAATATTTTAGGTGCCTTCTTAGCAGGTGTACTTGTATCGTTATTATCACCAAATGAAGATATGGTTGAAAAACTTGATTCCATCGGCTATGGTTTCTTCATCCCTATTTTCTTCGTAATGGTTGGTGTAAATCTAGAGGTATGGTCTATTTTCAAAGAACCTTCTAGCATGCTAATGATCCCAATCTTAATTGTAGGACTCTTTATTTCAAAACTCTTACCATCACTCGTCTTACGAAAATGGTATCCACGTAATATAGTACTTGGAAGTGCAATTTTATTAACATCGACACTTTCTTTAGTTATTGCGGCTGCACAAATTGGTGAAAAACTGGGGATTATCAGTCCAAGTTTATCTGCCTCTCTTATTTTAAGCGCAGTTATTACTTGTATTTTTGCACCTATATTGTTTAAAAAAATGTTCCCAAAAGTAGAAACACCAAAACCAAAAGTAGCTATTATTGGCGCGAGCAGAATTACCCTTCCGTTATCACTAGATTTAAAACGAGAAGATTATGACGTAACGCTATATATGATGCGTCAAAACAAAATAAATGATGAAGAAGCGAAATCGCATGACTTCCCTATCGTAAAATTAGATGACATGACAATCGCATCATTAACTGAACAAACAGCATTTGATGCAGATCGCGTCGTTGTTGCAACAAGCGATGATGAACAAAACTTATTATTGGCAGAACATGCAAAAGAGCTAGGTGTTGAACATGTTATTGCAAGTGTAGAAGATCCACTTCTACAAGAAAAAGCAACGCAAGAACATATCGCTGTATTCTCAACAATTAACTCTACACGGATTTTATTACGTGCACTTATTGATAAACCTAGTCTCGTTCGCTTAATTACAACAGCAAACGAAACAGTACGCGAAGTTGAACTACGCAGCAATAAATATAACGGCATTGCGCTTCGCCGCCTTCCGTTTTTAGGTGATGTACTTGTCATTCAAATCTACCGCGGTAATAAAGCATTAATACCACATGGTGATACAAGACTACAACACGGCGATACATTACTTGTAACAGGTTCAAAAGAGCATATCGATACACTAAAAAACATATTAGAGTAAAAAAATGCCCCTCACATAATTGAGGGGCATTTTTTAAATTTCATATGGTAAAATGTTACTATCACATATTATGAGGATGGATTACATTATGTCTATTGTAACTTTAGCTCTCTTATTATTAGCGGAAGTACTCGTCGCCATTATTCTCATCGGTGTTAGCATTGAAATTTGCAGCTATGGTTGGAAAAAATCAACTGGAGTTAAATACTCATGCCTTTTTCTTTCACTCATCCTTGGAACCGCTAGTATACTCGGCCTTCTCGCTGCACCTGCATACTTCTTTATACAACTTATAGAAAAAGGTTTATAAGAAAGGATGATAATATGATTACTGTGCAGTATATTGATGCATCCGAGACACACTTATTACGCCAAGCGGTGTTGCGTCCTAATCAGTCCCTAGCAAACTGTAAATACTCTTCTGACTACGAAAAAGACACATTCCACTTAGGTGCCTTTATAAACGATGAGTTGATTAGCATCGCTTCCTTCTCAAAAGAAATATATCCTGATTTGCAAAATGGTATCCATTATAGACTAAGAGGAATGGCAACATTACCTAACTTTCGGAACAAAAGAGCTGGGAGCTCCTTAATTCAGAAGGCAGAACAAATTTTAAAAGAACGGAAAGCAAACATCCTATGGTGTAATGGCCGTATTACTGTAACTGACTATTACAAGCGATTAGGCTTTCAGGAGCATGGTGAAATTTTTGAAATTGAACCAATTGGCCTTCATAAAGTTTTGTATAAAAAGATATAAGAAAAGCTTTCCTCAATACGGGAAAGCTTTTCTTATATTTCAATCTTCACTTTTTATCTTTTTCATATATATGTATATAAACAAACTAGGAACTAAAAAACAAGCAAACATAATAAGTCCTGTCATACTAATTTCCTTTATCGAAATATCTGGTGTTACAACGAT
Organism: Bacillus sp. 22475; assembly: GCF_052044835.1. NCBI lineage: Bacteria > Bacillati > Bacillota > Bacilli > Caryophanales > Bacillaceae > Bacillus > Bacillus sp. 22475. The sequence continues at coordinate 26,756 of NZ_JBQENW010000007.1, forward strand.
ACAAATAGCTAAAATCCCAATAATAATACCCACCGGAATGAATAATAGCTTCATAAAATAACGACGCGATACTCCGCCCGTATGCTCATACACTTCCACTGAATTTTTCAGATTTAAAAAGTTAATAATTATTATCCCGCCCATAAATACCATTAATAAATCTGAAACACTTTCATATCCTGCCCCTTGCAAGACATAGCGGTAAAAGACGATAGCTAGTATGACGATATTTTGTAAGATAAAAGCTAATCTAATATGTTTTAACCCTTCAATCATTAAACGTTCATCTTTCACGATTTTCATCCTATCACTCCTTTTCCTCCCAAAACAAATCATTCAACGTTTTATCTACTGCATAACAAATTTTCAAACATAAATCTAAAGATGGATTGTATTTCCCCTTCTCAATTAAACTAATCGTTTGCCTTGTAACGCCTACTTTTTCTGCTAATTGTTGCTGTGTTAAATCTAACTGAACACGCGCGACTTTTATTTTACTTACAGCCATTCATGTTCCTCCTCTATCTTTATTGTAACATATATATTCCATTAGGTAATTTATATTTTACTAAATTAATTTAATTTCCACATTATCCCGATTGATGCGGGCTAATACACAGTGGGGATAAATCCCCACTACTGCCTATAGTTTCACTTTATTATACACAAAAAAGGAGCCTCTCATAAGAAGCTCCCTCTCCTATATCTATATTATAAGAATAAATGACATCCAAATAAGAATGCAAATAAGTATAGTAATGGATGTACTTCCATCCCTTTACCCTTCACAATTTTCAAGACTGGATATACTAAAAATCCAATTGCGATTCCATTTGCAATACTAGATGTTAACGGAATACCTATAAAAATTAAAAATGCTGGTAACGCATCTTCAAATTCATTCCAATTAATATCTCGAATGCTTTGTGCCATTAAACTACCTACTATAATTAATGAAGGAGCTGTAATAGCGGCTACACTTGATAAAGAAGCAATAACAGGACTAAAAAATGCCGTTATAATTGTTAGACCAACAACTACAATCCCTGTTAATCCAGTTTTACCACCTGCAGCAATACCTGCTGACGATTCAATCGTCGCTGCTGTTGGGCTTGTTCCAAAGATAGAACCTGTAGTCCCGCCAATTGCATCTGCAATAAACGCTTTACCAAAACGCTTCTCTGTATTGTCTGTAATTAAACCTGCTTGTTTAATTAAACCAAGTAATGCACCTGTTGTATCGAATAAAAGTACAAGTAAAAATGAAAATACAACGCCGTATAATCCGTATTCAATTACATCTGAAAAGGCATTGATTGGGTTTGAAACGATGATACCCTCTGGTAAATGAGGCATCGCCACAATTTTATCAGCAAACTTCAATTGCCCTGTAAAGAAAGCAATAATTCCTGTCACAATCATACTAATAAATAATGCACCGCTCACACGCAATGTCATTAATACCGCCGCTAATATTAAACCAATTAAAGTTAAAATAACGGCTGGAGAATGAAAATCACCAATCGTAACTAAATTAGACGGATGATCCACGATAATTCCAGAAAGGCGCAATCCAATAAAAGCAATAAATAGTCCAATTCCACCTGCAATTGCATGCTTTAAACTATCAGGAATTGCTAAAATTAACTTTTGCCTAAACGAAGTAAAAGATAATAAAAGAAAAATAATCCCCGTTACAAATACAGCTGAAAAGGCAACTACATATGTAATCCCTTCTGCCTTCTGTACAACAGAATAAGCAAAATATGCATTCATTCCCATAGCTGGAGCAATAACAATCGGGTAATTCGCGAAAATCGCCATACCTACTGTTCCAACAACGGTTGCAATAATTGTTGCTGTAAACGCTTGGTCAAATGGTACACCTGCATCAAATAATATTTTTGGATTGATGACAAGAATATACGCAAATGTAAAAAAAGTTGTGATGCCAGCTAAAAACTCTTGCTTCACAGAAGTGTTATATTTTTGTAATTGAAACATGCTTATGTACCCTTCCTACACCTGAATTATTATCACACATTCTTTTTCTTACTAGTATGTGAGAAAATATAATACTTAATCTTAACAATCAATAAAAAGAAGAGTCAATATATTCCCTAATAGTTCGAATTTTAAGTTTAAGTCTGACAAGTACAGATGTAGTACAGTTCATTATGATTATTTTTGTAGCATAACAGATAGAAATGTTTTATAATTTGAAATAGTTAAATATTTAGTAAACGCATTCAAATATCGTTCACTCTACAAGGGGGAGTCTTCTTATGCAGCACACAAACAAATCTGGAACTTTAAATCGTGGTTTAAAAGAACGACATATTACTTTAATGTCACTGGGCTCAGCTATTGGCGTTGGGCTATTTTTAGGATCCGCTTCCGCTATTAAACTAGCCGGTCCTTCTATTTTACTAGGCTATATGATTGCCGGACTCGTTATTTTTTTCATTATGCGAGCTCTCGGGGAAATGGCAATTGAACAACCTGTTGCCGGTTCTTTTAGTAAATATGCATATGATTATATCAGCCCACTCGCTGGTTATATTACTGGTTGGAATTACTGGTTCTTATGGGTAGTTACTTGTATGGCTGAAATTACAGCAGCTGGCATTTACATGCAGTACTGGTTCCCAGATATCCCGCGCTGGACTTGGGCGTTACTTGCTCTATTGTTAATGAGCGCTTTTAACTTCTTATCGGTAAAAGTATTTGGAGAACTTGAGTTTTGGTTTGCTCTCATTAAAATTGTCACAATTATCTGTATGATAGTAGTCGGAGCTGGTATTATTTTATTCGGATTCGGAAACGGTGGTATCGCTACTGGTATTTCAAACCTTTGGTCACATGGTGGCTGGTTCCCAAATGGTTTTTCTGGGTTACTACTCTCCATGCAGATGGTACTATTCGCTTATTTAGGCGTTGAATTAATCGGTGTTACAGCTGGTGAAGCTCAAAATCCGAAGAAAACACTCGCAAAAGCAATTGATAACGTGTTTTGGAGAATATTACTGTTCTACGTAGGAGCTCTATTCGTTATGATGGCAATTTATCCATGGAACGAACTTGGTGAGAAAGGAAGCCCATTCGTATTAACATTCCAGCAAATTGGTATCGCAAAAGCAGCAGGTATTATTAATTTTGTCGTATTAACAGCAGCTCTTTCTTCTTGTAATGGCGGTTTATTTAGTACAGGCCGTATGCTATTTACATTAGCTCAGCAGAAAAAAGCTCCTGAAAGATTTGGTCGTTTAAATAAAAATGGCATTCCAAGCCAAGGAATTGTAGCAACTGCTATCGTTTTACTCATTGGTGTTATATTAAACTATCTCGTACCTGCAAAGGTATTTACATGGCTTACTAGCATTTCAACTTTCGGCGCAATTTGGACTTGGGGCATTATATTAGTTGCTCAAATTAAATTCCGTAAAAGCTTACCTACTCAAAATAAACAAAAGTTATCGTATAAAATGCCTTTATACCCATTAAGCTCATATTTCTCACTCGTTTTCCTTGTATTAGTACTAGGTATAATGGCGTATTCAGAAGATACACGAATTGCATTGATTGTCGGCCCAATCTGGCTTATCGGCTTAGCAATCGTATATTACATGAAAGGGTTTCATAAGATTGATGAAACACCTAACTCAAAAATTAGTTAAGCAAAGCACCCCTTCCTTATTAGTTGGAAGGGGTGTTTTTATATCTATATAAATATTTCTCAACAAAATTCACGGTATTTTTACAATCTTTTAATATTTTTTATGTTTTCCGTCTTTATTTTTACAGAAAAATAAATTACATTATTAAAGCACATATATTTATTATTAGGGGGATTCTTCTATGAAGAATAAAAAATGGATTACATTTTCTTTAGCAACAGCAATTACACTAAGTATAGGGACCTCGTTCATACCGTCTACTTATGCCGAAAGCTCTGTAGACCCAGCTCCTGAAATTGCTGCAAAAGTTGTAAATCAAAACAATGGGAAGAAAGTATTATTCGATAATACACACGGTCAAACTGCTGGGACAGCTGACTGGGTTATTGACGGCGGCTTTTCTGACTTCGGAAACGGCATTGCAAAAAACGGTTATCACGTAAAAGAACTTCGTAAATCAACACCTATTACGTACGAAGACTTAAAAGGTTACAATGTATTTATCGTTCCAGAAGCTAATATTCCTTACAAAAAATCTGAGCAGGACGCTATGTTACAATATGTAAAAAATGGTGGCAGTATCTTCTTTATTGCCGATCATTACAATGCGGATCGTAATAAAAATCGCTGGGACTCTTCTGAAGTATTTAATGGATATAGACGCGGTGCTTGGGATAATCCAGCAAAAGGAATGTCTAATGAAGAAGCAAATTCACAAGCTATGCAAGGAGTAGAAAGCTCTGATTGGCTATCTGACAACTTCGGTATTCGCTTCCGCTACAATGCACTTGGTGATGTTTCAGCGAAAACAATTGTATCGCCTGAACAATCTTTCGGAATTACAAAAGGTGTTTCTTCTGTAGCAATGCATGCTGGTTCTACTCTAGCAATTACAAACCCAAAACTAGCAAAAGGACTTGTTTACCTTCCAGAAAATCCATCAAAATGGAATAACGCTGTTGATAGTGGCGTTTATAATGGCGGTGGTATTGCAGAAGGCCCATATGCTGCAATTGCAAAAGTAGGACTTGGAAAAGCTGCCTTTATTGGTGACTCTTCTCCTGTTGAAGATGCTACGCCAAAGTACGTTCGTGAAGATTCTGGCCAAACAAAGAAAACTTACGATGGTTATAAAGAAGAAAACGATGCTATCTTATTAGAAAACATCGTAAATTGGTTATCGAATAAAGAGACATTTACAAGTTTAGATCAAGTAAATGGTTTACAACTTGATTCACCTACAGCTCTACAAACATTTGAACAGCCAAGCTTATCAACAGAACCACAACCTGAACCTTGGAGTGCACCAAATGCAGGTTATCAATGGTTTAATACAAATACTTTTAAACCAGGTTCATACGGTTATAACGGTGCGGTAACAACAAGCGACTACGTCGTTACACACCCTAGCATTCTACCAAACAATGAAATTTTCCAAATGAAGATTCAAGTAAACAACTTACTACCTAATACAACGTATAACAACTATTCTTTAGGTATCTTCACTACTGGAGGAACACAAGTGGCTAAAGTACAAAATGCAAACGGCACTTGGCCATCTGCTTTTGGATATAGTAGTACATTCTCTTTCACAACAAACAGCTTAGGCTCTGCTGAGAAAGTTGTAAATGCACAGATTGATTCAAATACAACTGGACAAGCAACTCTTCGTCTACGCCAAAATACAACAACGAAATATAATGAAACTGTAACGATTAATAAGAAATAATGAAAAAGGCAATCCATACATGGATTGCCTTCTTCTCACTTCTCTTCCTTCGAGAAAAACATTCTTGAAATAACGATACCTATACTACCGACGATTAGGAATAACACTGCCCTAATCATCATCGATACCTCTGGTAAGTCAAGTAGGAATAACTTCCCTACCGTTACTACTAATACGATTAATCCAGCATATAATATTTCATTCATCTGTCTATAACGGCCAAACCAAACTGCAAATAACGCATATATCATCCACAATAACGATACAGATATGCTAATTATACTTCCATCTGTAGAAAGAACTTCACCAATTCTAGTGATTGTAATAAATACAATGACCATTAACCAGTAGAGCGCTATAGAGTACACATACTTACCAACACTCGCTAACACTTCTTTCGCTTGTCTCATGCAATAATAGAACGTTCCTATTAAAATAAGATGAGCAACAAAACCTGCCGAAATAAATTGATCAAACGTGCTAAAAATCGTCTGTATCATTCCAATTGCGTAAATCGTTGCACTAACATACAACTTTATCTGTTGTTTTCCTTTAATAGAAGTAACCATACCGAGGAAACCTTGTAACAATAGTACGATCGCTGCATTCACTAAACTATACTCGTATAAAATCGCTAAACTAAATGCTCCCATTGCGAAACCAAATAAGAGATTTGTAAATGTAGAATGTCTATTCTTTCTATACTCAAGCACAAACATAGCAGCGTGCACAATTGCACTAATAATTAATCCCCATGTTGTAAAATCAGGTATTTTTGAAATAGCTAGTATAAAGAACACTGCATTCGCACTAAATATCGCCAAACGCGGTTCTGGTATAAAACTTCTCTCCGTAAACATATGCCAAAATAATAGTAAATGAATCAAACCATATACAATCGTTAACTGTATTTGCAAGTTCTCTACTAATATTGACATAACAGCAAAGAAGACAAAAAGAACAATGGCTGCAACAGCGTAAGAAATCATATATAAATATTTATAACGATTTTTCAATCCATACCATAATAAACTAAGTGTTAACACTGTCTCATATCCAAAGAAAATATAAGGATTAGGAGTCGTACTATTTAACAAGAATGGCACGAAGAACGCTCCTACCGCTACGAAGATAGTAAGGTATTCCGAGTTATATCTTTTCGCTAAATAAATCCCTAAAATAACCCATGCAATATTAAAGAGAAACGCGATACTTGCCGGAATAAATGCATACAAATAATGTGCCGCAAACGTCGTTAAAACAATCCCCGAAATACTTCCTCCAACCAATACTAATCCTAACGCCTGCCGCTCTCTTTTAATTTGAATATCTCCTATATAATACAAACCGATAGATAATGCGATACCAAACAAAATTCGTATTGCTGGTGTTAATAAACCAGCATCTACCCCTGCTTTAAATAACCAGATCACTCCAAGCAACATAATACCGACAAATACACGCGGTAACCACGTTTGACAAAACTTAATAATATTAAATGGCTCTGGTTTAAAAGCAGATATATCTACTTGTTTTACCTCACGTTCTTGCACAGGCTCTTTTATCGTAACTATTTCTTCTTTTGGCTTTTCCTCCATTACCGTTTCAATATATTCTTTCTTATCCTTACTAACATGTTGCTGAGCGTTTTCTACTTCTATTTCCCTTTGCTTCACCTTTAATTCAGCAAGTGCTTCTTGAATCGTTTCAATTGCCGTTTCGAGTGCTTCTATTTTCTTATCCAAATCCTTCTTCATATGCTCCCCCTTATTCGTAACTCTCATTAAACCTATATATTACCAATTATCTTTATCATACTCTTAGTCTATTCATTTTCAATAGTATTTTTCCCAAAAAAGAAAGGTGTCTTCCCAAAATAGGAAAACACCTTTTTACTCATTTATTCTTATTTAAAGCAATGCTAACGATAAAACCAAGACACATGCCTACAATAGCTGGAACAATCCACCCAACACCTTCTGTATAAAACGGAATGTACTTTAATACTGACGTCCACTGATTCATCATTACATTTTTATTTAAAATATCAATTGCACTAAATATCGCTACAACCCAAACAGTTACTGCATATACGTATGCATACTTCCCAATATACTTATGGAATAACCCTAGAATAATAAGCGTTAATGCAATTGGATAAATAAATCCAAGAATTGGTACTGATACTTTTAAAATTTGCGTTAATCCTAAATTAGCTAAGATCATACTAACAACGCTTACTATAAATGCCCACACTTTATAAGATACTTTCGGAAATGCACTCGCAAAAAATTGACTACAAGACGTAACAAGTCCAATTGAAACACATAAACACGCGATAGTAAAAATAAGACCTAATAAAACGACTCCGCCCTGTCCAAATAATGTAATCATAACTTGTGCTAACACTTTCGCACCGTTATCAAATGTTCCTAATGAGCCACTAATTGCCCCCACATATCCAAGGATGACATAAATAATCGATAATAATAGTCCTGCCCCGATTCCAGCAATACTCATATATTTCGCTAAACCTTTATCATCTTCAATACCCTTTGCACGTAATGCATTTGCAATAACAATTCCAAAGATTAAAGCAGCTAACGCATCCATTGTTAAATATCCATCTAAAAACCCTTGAAACATAGGAGCTTGGCCATAGTTCCCTATTGGTTCTTTCATATCTCCTACTGTTGTAAACATACTCTTTATAAAAATAAGTGCAATCATACATAATAATAACGGCGTCAAGACTTTTCCAAACAACCCCATTAATTTAGATGGGGATAAACTTAACCAGTAAACAATACTAAAGAAAATAACTGTGTAAAACAATAATACTCCGCTTCCTGCTTCAGGGAATAACTGACCTGGCCCCATTTCAAAAGCTAAACTTCCCGCACGTGGTATACCAAGCCCAGGTCCAATAAATACATACACGATACATGGAAAAATAATTGCAAATGAAGAATGAACCCTACCCGCTAACGTTTGAAAACTTCCTGCTTTTGCAATGGAGATAACACCTAATATAGGAAGACCTGTTGCTGATATAATAAATCCTACTAATGAAATCCAAACATGTTCTCCTGCTTCATATCCAAGGAAAGGTGGAAATATCAGATTCCCTGCTCCAAAGAACATAGAGAATAACATAAGGCTAATAAGTAAAATTTCTTTTTTCTGTAACAATTTCATTTCTTTCTCCTTCTTTAATTTCATCTTTTATGAAATCAATTTCACATATAAAAAGTACAATAACCCGCTTCCTTACAAAGAAAACATAGTCCATAGTCTATCACAAAAGAAACACCCATTCTATAGCTATTCCTCTTTTCCAATTTCTTCTGAAAAATCAACCTTTATTGACTTATAATAGTTAATAAGGTAAAATATTAAATGTACAAAATTATTAACTTTGTTTTTGTTTGTGTCAGGAGGAAAATAACATGGAATCAGCGATACAACTAGAAAGAGAACAACAAAGAAAAAAGAAACATCCTCCAGGTTTATACTTACTCTTCTTTACAGAAATGTGGGAAAGATTTAGTTACTATGGATTACGAGGATTATTAACATTATATTTAACGACAGCTTTAGTAAGCGGTGGTCTTGGGTTTAGTCCCGCATGGGCACTCTCTATTTACGGATTTTATACTGGAGCCTGTTATTTCACACCAATGATTGGTGGATACTTAACAGACCGTTTTCTAGGTAGACGAAAAGCAATCACAATTGGTGGCATAACAATGGCAATCGGTAACCTTACACTATTTGCCTTGCAAAACCAATTAGGCCTATACCTCGGATTAGCGCTTATTATTATAGGTAACGGATTCTTCAAACCGAACATCTCTACACTGGTTGGAGAATTATACGAAGAGAACGATCCAAAACGTGATAGTGCATTTACCATTTTCTATATGGGTATTAATGTCGGGTCATTTTTAGCTCCACTCGTTTGCGGATTTTTATCAGAAAATTTATTCAAAACAACAGTTGATGGCGTTGTACATTACGGATTCCGTTACGGTTTCTTAGCCGCTTCAATCGGAATGATCATTGGACAAATTTTATTTACAACACTCTCAAATCGCTTCCTTGGTAATATCGGTAAAAAACCAACTCGCGATTTACAAACAGCTGCTGGACAACCATCAGTAGGAGATACACCGTTAACAAAAAAAGAAAAACAACGTACCGCAGTTATCGTCATTTTAACATGCTTCGTTGTCTTCTTCTGGGCTGGCTTTGAACAAGCTGGTAGCTCATTAACATTATATACAAACAAATTTGTAGACCGCTCTGTGTTCGGATGGGAAGTTCCAACATCTTGGTTCCAATCGGTCAATCCATTATTTATTATTTTACTTGCTCCAGTCATTTCTGCATTATGGGCAAAACTTGCAACTCGCAAGCAGGGTGATTTAAAAATCCCAACTAAAATGGGACTTGGTATGATCTTGCTCGGTATCGGTTATATCATTCTCGTTATCGCTACATTAAAAACAGGTAGTGATGAACATAACATTACAGAAAAAGCAAACTTACTGTTTATCGTCTTTACGTATCTTTTTCATACGTTAGGTGAGCTATTCTTATCACCTGTCGGACTATCAATGGTTAGTGCGCTTGCTCCGGTAAAATTAGCATCTTTACTAATGGGCGTATGGCTAGCAAGTTCAGGTATCGCCAACATTTTAGGCGGACAACTTGCAAGCTTCACAACTTCACTTGGATACGCTGAAGTATTCACAGTTATTGGCGCTGTGGCAATTGTATTAGGTTGTGTTTTATTATTAATTTCTAAGAAATTAGTGAAATGGATGGATTAAAAAAGATGAGGAATTTCTCCTCATCTTTTTTTATGCCGTTTTCCCTTGTTCTATTGCTTGTTCGTACAGCTCTTTATGTTCTTTATATTCACTTGGTACGAAACTCTTATAGAAGAATGAGAACCAGCTGTCTCCCTTTTTATACCCTTCTTCTCGAATTTCCGCTGCTTTTTTATTCGATTTAAATCCTTCAGTAAACCATTTCTTTAACAATTCATTTCTTTCATACTTAGCAGGAACTTTTAAATCATAGTTTTCAAATGCATACTTATAGCCAACTTTTTCTACTGCCTTTTTTGTAGACTTATAGCCTTTTTCATACGCTGTTTCATATGCCTTCACGTATACTTCTTTCTCTCTATTTCCAGGATTCTTTTCAGCTAGTTCTTTCCCTGTCTTTTCCCCTAACTCAGCTTGCTCTTTTTCAATTTTTTCTGTTCTTTCTTTATTCCCTACTTTGAATCCGTCTGCAAAGTTTACCTTAAACTCTGGAGCAACTTGACTATCGTCCATCGTCTCTTGTGCTAAACCTTGTTCTTTTCCTTTTTCAAAATGCGTTTTCTTCTGCTCTTCTAAAGACCATGCGGCTGCATAAGTCGCTTTAAACGCTTGTTTATATGCATCAGATTTTCCAGCTACATGCACTTCTGCATCATTTTTTCCTGCTTTAAAATCAGTTTCTCCATTCTTTTGACCTTCAAGTTGACCTTTTTCCATATCAGCTTGGCGCTGCGCTTCCTCTTGCTTACGTGCCTCTTCAGCTTTTCTTTGTTCCTCGGCTACACGCTGTCTCTCTTCTTCAGCTTTACGCTGTGCTTCTGCATTACGTTGTTTTTCAGCCTCAGAGTTGCGCTGTGCTTCTGCAGCACGTTGTTTTTCAGCCTCAGTATTGCGCTGTGCTTCTGCTTGTCTCTCAGCTTCTACAGCACTGTTATTGTTCTGGCTAGGGGCTGGGCTCGTTGCGCCACTACTAGAAGCTGGTTTATTGTGATAATGATATTCCCCGTACTGTAATCCCCACTTCTCACAATTTGTACGACACGTATGTCCGCCATTAGCATCTGTACGCCCTGGATGCGCATAAGCTGAAATTGGAGCTACTAATAACGCTATACTCGTTGTTAAAAGAAGTTTCTTCACCTGTTGTCTCACTCTTGTTCCTCCCAAAATATAGAATTCCAACTTTATTATACATAAATAGAAGAATACTTAAATGCGAACCAAAATATTCTATTATTTCTCAACATTAGTAAAAAAGAAGGTGAACTCTTTAAAGAGTTCACCTTCTTTTTTACTTCTTCGCCTTCGTTCCTACTAAATCACCAGCAACAACATAACGCTTAGAATTATCCTTTACAGATACACATGTAATAAGCGTTATCTCATCTTTCCCATGATCCTCTACAACTTCCCACTTATCAGGAGTTACTTCAGATACACCAGTAACCGCATACTCATATTCATTTTCATTGTCATACAAATAAATTTTATCGCCTTTTTTCAAAGAAGCTATATCACTAAATAAAACACCTTTTTTAGACATATTATGTCCTGCTAATGCGTAATTTCCTTTTCCCATAACTTGATTCTCTTTTACTGTCGCTGCACCTGATAATAAGTTTTTTTCAGTAGAAGCTTTTAAAACAGGCAGTTCTACTGAAACACTTGGAATCGAAATACGACCAATTACTTGTTTCTTATCTAATGATGCATTCGCTACTTCCGCCAAGTCTGGTTGATTAATTTTGGAAGCATCTACAAATTCCGTCTCATGCTTTTCATAATCCATCTTTTGAACAGCCTGCACATTTTCAGTCTGTTTCTTTTCAGCCTGATATCCATCATAAAATGGCTTTCCAATTAACACGCCACCTACAACAAATAGCAGAATTGCTACTATACTATAAATTCTTTGCTTATTCATACACAGTTCCTTTCCCTTACAAAATCTTACTCTATATAAAATGATAAAATAATATCGCTATATGTACAAGTATTAGCTGAAAAGAAACCTTCTTGCCGGTGCAAGAAGGTTTCTTTTTAAGCTAATTTATTTCTGTATAGTGATACGTGAAATACTTTCATTTGAATAAAGAAAATAGAAAATAGAATATATAATGGGTATCCAGGAAGATATTCATTAATAATAGGTGAAAAAGTTAAAAATCCAACTGCACAAGGTAAGACAAACCATAACGATACAAATGTTGTTCTACAAGCTTTATCCGTAATCGCTTTTTCACGTTCATCTTCTAGTGGAAATAATAATGGATACATCCAAAAAGATAAATTCTTATATTTTTTCTTTTGAATTCGATAAAAAATTGTAACTATAATTACTCCAATAAATAATAAAATGAATGGTACTCCATTAAACCATACTTCAAATGGGAATTTCTCGTTTTTAATTATATGTGCTAACTCTGTAATAACACTATAAAATTCAACAAATGTCCAGCATGCTAAAGCAGTATAAAGCACGTTTATGATATAAGAAAAAACAATTCTATTCATCCTCTTCCCCCTCCTTATTTAAAACAAACACGTCTTCCATCTTTAACTGGAACACATCACAAATCGTAAGTGCTAATAACAACGAAGGAACGTAATCCCCTTTTTCAATTGCAGCAATTGTTTGTCTCGTTACTCCAACCTTTTCTGCTAATACACTTTGCGTAAAGTTAAAACGAGCTCTTAATTCTTTTACTCTGTTTAAAATGGTCAAATTTACCACCTCTCACCATTATTGTATGCTATCCTTAACAAAATGTAAACTCAACTTAACATTATTATTATAAAAAAATCCAACTCTACGTATTGTAAAGTTGGATTACGTGTTAGTTTAAAATTGTAACTTTAACTGTTCTTCTGCCCCAACTACTTGATGAACCTTTATCTGGCATTAAAACATCAATTCTATGCCCCTTAATAGCTCCACCAGTATCGGCTGCAATTGCGACTCCATACCCTTCAACATTTACAGTCTTACCTAATGGAATAACATTTGGATCTACAGCAATTAATTTCATTCCTGGGTTTGCAGTTAAGTTATAGTGTCCCCATGCAGAAAATACTTGTTGACCTGGTGCATAACCATTTTCCCCTGGATCAGCTGTATAAGCTGTAGCTTCTACATAAATTTCTTTCCCACCAGCAGTTGGCTTAGAAATTGGTTCAGGTTTTGCAGGTTCTACCTTCGAATTATTATTAGCAACTGGTTCAGCTGGTTTACTAGCTTTTTCCTGCTTTTGCTTTTCAGCAATTTCTGCTTGTGCTTTCGCTAAAGCTTCTTGCTCTGCTTTTGCAGCCGCTTCTGCTTTTGCACGCTCTTCTGCCGCAATTCTTGCTGCTTCTTGCTCACGAGCAATCGTTTCTTGTACTGCCTTCATATTTGATTCAATTTTAGCTTTTTCTTCCGCTGCTAAATTAAGTTGACTTGCAACCTGGTTATATTTAGCTTGAACTGTTTGTAAGTTATCTTGACGTTTTTTCAAGTTATCTTGCAGTTCAGCTTGCGCTTTTGCTAATTTTTGTTTGTCTACTACTAAAGATGCTTCTTTTTCGTCAATTGTTTTCTTGTCCTCTTCAATTTGGCGAAGATCTTGTTCTTGTAGACGTAAAATTTCTTTATCAGCTTCTAGAATAGTAGAAACTGCGTTCATACGCTGTAAGAAGTCTGCAAAGTTTTTTGACTCTACTACAACTTCTACTACTAAACTTGTATTTGAACTGTTTTGAACAGAAACCATACGTTTTCTCATAATATCTTTACGAGCAAGGACTTTATCCTCTAAAACGACAATTTCTTGCTTTTTTTGCTCAATCTGCTTATGTGTTTCATCGATTTTACGTTGAATAGCAGCTTGATCCTCTTTATTTTTTGCAATTGTATTATTTAAATTATGTAGTTCGTTTTCGATACCTTTAATTTCTTTACTAACAGCTTGCTTCTCTTGCTCTTTCTTTTGCATTTCTGCATCGTTTTGTTGCAATTGCTGTTGCATGTTGTTAAGTTTCTCGTCGTTTGACTCTGCTTTTACAGCGACTGTACTAGAAAGACCGATAATTCCTGCTAATACTAGACTACTGATTCGCTTAAAATAGTTCATAATCCGACTCCCTTCTTATACAGTTATACATGATTTATTTTACAGTTTGTTTACAAAACGATTAAATACAGTTTATTTTTCGTGACGAAAAAAAGAGAATTATGAATAAAATGTAATAGATTCTTAAATATTTAACAATTCCTATATTTAAAAAATACAAAAGATGCTAAAATCCAAATATAGAGAAAATATAACTTTCGAAGGCGGTTGAAATAAATACATGTTTACTCAAAAGAAATCACTCCAACATACAATTGCTCAATTAGAAGAGCGTATACAAGAATTAGAAGCAGAATTAAAACAAAAAGATATTGAAAAACAAGAGACTATTTCTACTATCCACGATCGTGTACAAAGCGTTGTCCAAGAGCACCAACTTGTAAATAACCAACACAATACACTCCAAAATTTAGTTCAACAATTAAGTTCATGTTTCGAAAATGTTTCAACACGTACGACACATTCCAATGAGTTAAATAATGAAATGTTGCAAAAGGAACAAAGCTTAATTCAGTCTATTGCAGAAATTATTGACTGCTCTAATGAAGGAAAAGAATCCGTTCACCGCTTACTTATTGTAATTAATAAATTAGGTGAACAATCCCAACGCACGTCTAATAGTATGAATCATCTAAGCGAACGCTCAAAGGAAATCGAGCAAATTGTAGAAGTCATTCAAAACATTGCAGCACAAACAAATTTACTTGCTTTAAATGCGAGTATTGAAGCCGCACGTGCTGGAGAACACGGTAAAGGATTCGCTGTCGTTGCCAATGAAGTAAGAAAACTAGCAGAAAGTACAGCAGAAAGTACAAAAAACATCGGCAACTTAACGAAAAAAATTCAAGAAGAAATTGAAAAAGCATACGATAACACAAAAGATAATTTACATTTAGTCGATGAAGGTGTAGAAATGAGCGCCGATACAAACGCTAGAATTGAAAATATTTTAGTTATGATTCAAACGTTACAAAATGGTGCTACAAATGTTATTAAGGCTATTGAAAACCAAAAATCTTGTAATGATGACATATTACGAGAATTCGCTAACACACAACAAATGTTCCAAAAATTAAATACTACTATTATGAATCATATTCATGATGCTGAAAAAGTCGATGTTCAATTGTCTAAAAGTCTTCAAGGAACAGTAAATTCTTAATTAAAAATAAAAATCCCTTATACTGCTATAAGGGATTTTTATTTTATTTCGAATATTTATTTCTTTTCAATATTCATCCATATCTTTGTTATAATGGAAAAGTTGTTTCTTTCAACTAATAAACAAGGAGGTTATTATGGAACAATTTTACTACGTTTTAAAATATTTAATTCTCGGGCTGTTCCAAGGACTAACAGAACCAATTCCGATTTCTTCAAGTGGTCACCTCGTTTTAGCACAACATTTGCTAGGACTAAAAATAGAAGGGTTTAGCTTCGAACTACTTGTTAATTCAGCTTCATTATTAGCTGTATTACTTATTTATAGAAATGATTTAATTCGTCTAACGAAGAATGGTCTCTCTTATATATTTACAAGAGCAGAAGACGCAAAATCAGATTTCTTCTTTATTATTTATCTTGTTATTGCAACCATTCCAGCAGGTGTTATTGGTGTTTTATTTAAAGATTACATTGATCAGTACTTAAAAGGTGTGAAGATGGTTGGGATTTCCCTTCTTATTACTGCTGTCGGCCTTTGGATTATTAGAAATTTACGCGGTCGTAAAAATGATGGCGACCTTTCTATGAAAGATGCAATCATCGTCGGATTAGCACAAGCTTGCGCACTGATTCCCGGAATAAGCCGATCTGGTGCCACAATCGTGGCAGCAATGTTACTTGGGATGAAGCAAGAAACAGCTCTTCGCTTCTCATTCTTACTATACATTCCTGTTAGCTTAGGTGGCTTATTGTTAAGCATTACAGACATTGCAAATGATCCAAATCTAGACACATTATTCGTACCATATGTCGTTGCATTCATCGCAACATTTATCATGACGTACATTTCACTAAAATGGTTTATGAACATTATGGCAAAAGGAAATTTAAAATATTTCTCTTTCTATTGTATTATCGTAGGTGTACTTACTCTTATTTTCTTATAAAGTGAAACTTACAAATCGAAAGCGAGTCATTCTATTACACTAGATGACTCGCTTTTTTATACCTGTATTAAGTTAAAACCTATTATTTATTTTGAATTTTCTGAATATTATAATATTATTTAAGTTCACTATTACAGTAATTCTATCTTTCCTACTATTATCGTAAAAGAGGTGTTTATATGTTTATTGTTACTAAACTCATTCACATTAAGTACGGATATGAAAGTGAGCTACTTTATGGGCTTAAACAATATTATCCTTCTCCCGGAACGAATGGTTGTATTAACATAGAGTTTTCACATGTTCATCGTACAAATGATAAGGCAGAATATATGATTCGTACGTTATGGAAAACACAGCAAGATTACCATACATGGCTTTCTCAAAGAGAAAACAATGAAACTTTGAAGCATAAAATACAAAGCTATATCCTTTCTTACAAATCAAATGCTACCTATGTATATTAACCCTTCTCTTTTTATTCCTTACGAGGGGAAAAATGATAAAGTAGAACTTTAATCAGCTCTCATCAATCGGGCTGTTCACAAATAACGAGATAAGGCCCCTCTTACTTTTCATACTGTAAGAGGGCTTCTCTTATGCATACACTTTCTTCTCTTGACAATACAAACGAATAACATGTTTATTTTGTTGAAATACATCATGCGTCAGACGAATAATAATAAAGTTTCTTTTTGTTTGATCATCATGAACAAAAATCTGTTCTCCCTCCTGAAAACGCCATGCACTTTCAAAAGTCGTAATATGATCCCCACTTACAGAAAAAAGTTCATATCGCATCTCTTGTACCCTCTCTCAACTTATATAATCACAATATCCTCATATTAAATTTATTATAACTTAATTCCTATAAAATTAGTAATTATTTCTATTTCGAAAGATTTTAACTTTGTATTTAAATATTTTTAGCGCTATAATGATAAACGAATTTTTATTGAAAGGAGTTTTACTTTGACTGCATATTTATTTCCAGTGAAAACAGCGTTTATTTTATTTCCCTTTTTAGCAATGTTTCTTTTAATCCCTTTTTTAATATTTAATTATCGAAAATACGGTTATTTAAATAAATGGCGCTCATTTATTTTATACTCATTATTACTTTACTTATTAAATGCCTATTTTCTTGTTATTTTGCCATTACCACAAACGTTTGATACTTGTAGCCTACAACCGGCTAATACACAACACATGCAACTCTCACCATTTTATTTCATACAAGAGATTAGTAGTCATACATCGGCAGTTTTAACGAAACCAGCTACTTATTTCTACTTATTAAAAGAGTCTGCGTTTTTACAAGTTGCATTTAATGTTCTATTAACTGTTCCATTCGGTATTTACTTACGTTATTATTTCCGACGTAGTTTCTTACAAACAATTTGCATTTCCTTTTTCCTTTCACTATTTTTCGAGCTAACACAAGTGACTGGATTATACGGTATATACAATTGTGCATACCGATTATTTGATATCGATGATTTGTTTTTAAATACATTAGGTGGCGTAATTGGTTTTATCATTGCACCAATATTTACGTACTTCCTTCCGAAGACAAATGAGTTAGATAGTCATATTGATTTGGAAACGAAACCAGTCGGATTCATTCGTCGCCTTATCGCGATGCAAATTGATTGGATTTTCTTATCTATCGTTGTACCTGTCGTTAAAAACAAAGGAAATTCTTTCTTCGTTTCTAATATGCAATCTTACACCAATATATATGAACTCATTTTCATTACGTGTGCAATCCTTATTTACTTTATTATTATTCCATACTTTACGAATGGAAAAACAATTGGGAAAGCATTGCTTCGCATTCACCTGAAAGGAAAATCAGATTGTATTACATTAAAAGAACTATTTATTCGCTACGGTATATTTTATTTTGCGTTAGGCGGAATCAATTACATTCTTTCTAGTAGCTCTATGTTAAATCATACAGAACCTTTAGTATTACTCGTTACATTGTTATTCCTATTTATCATTAACGGCCTATTTATTATTCATGTTTTACTGCATGTATTTAGCCGTGATAAACTACTTTTTTATGAACATATTAGTCATACAAGAAATGCAATTACACTAAAAAAAGCTGACAAATAATTATTTGTCAGCTTTTTTATATACATAATGTGAAACTTTAATCAGTGGGGGTCTTACTGCCCGGCAAATAGCGGGATAAATAACTTTTCTGCATAAGGATTAAAAAACATTCCAAGTTCATCTAGAGACTTCCTCGCCTGTAAAAACGAATGAAACTCTGGATATATATCTTGTAATTGCTCATACGATAATGTATGCATTTTCCCCCAATGCGGACGCCCTTCATACTTCAGAAAAATTTTTTCCATTTCGCCAAAGTAAGCAGCATATTTCATACCTTTATACATATGAACAGCGATATACGCTGAATCTCTTCCATAGGCTGGACTAAGCCATATATCATCACCTTTCACATAGCGGCATTCAATCGGGAAGTGCACCTTATACTTTTTCTTTTCAATAATATTTGAGATTTCTTCTACCACAGTCCTCATATACTTTGAAGGAATGCTATACTCCATTTCATAAAATGGTACCGTACGTGATGTAGCAAATACTTCATAGCTCGGGCCAATTATTTTTGTGTTTGGTACAGCCTTAGCTGATAATCGACTCACTCCTTTACTTATAGAAGGAAACCATTTACACCCTTTAGATAGTAAAGAGAACATCCTATTTTCAAGTAACTCCACCTTTAGTTTATGCCATTTCAAATCACTGCCTTGATTCGTTGTTTCGTTCGTAAGTTTTACTTGTACTTCATCAGAATAAGGAAAAACGAAAAATTCAAAGTGACGATGCTTCTTATACTCTTCTAGTTTGTTCATTACAGTAGATAATGACTGTTTTTCACTTTTATAAACGAGTGAATACGCTGGAATAACCTTCAATTTTATCTTTACAATGATACCTAACATTCCAAGTGACAACTGAAACGCTCTCCAATATTCTACGTTCTCAGCTTCCGAACAAACTATACTCTCACCATTAGATAAAACTGCCGTAATCTCTATAACTTGTGTTGATAAGCTCCCAAAGGTAATACCCGTTCCATGAGTCCCCGTACTAATCGCTCCTGCAATAGATTGTGAATCAATATCCCCTAAATTTTCTTGCGCATAACCTTTTTCCTCAAGTAACTTCCCTAAATCATATAACTTTGTTCCTGCCCACACTTCAGCGACCATCTTCTCTTCATCAATATTCACAATGCCCTTCAATTCATCTAAAGAAACTAAAACTTCTTCCGTTTGCACAAGGGGTGTAAACGAGTGTCCTGAACCAACAACACGAATTTTCTGCCCCTTTTTTCGTGCAAGCCCCACTACTTCTACTACATCTTGTATACTTTCTGGATACATCGTATAATGCGGCGTTCCTTCTACATTCCCTGTCCAATTCCTCCACTTTTGTCCCTTTATAGAAAGCATTGGCCATCCCCCCGATATGTTGAATACTCCCCAACAATCTCTCCTTTTTTAACACGATACAAAAAAGGAAAGCGCTCACATAATTCACCAGCCTTACTATGACGAAACAAAATGGACTCTCCTATATCCACTCGTTCCTCACCGTTATAAAAAATTGGCGTTTGTACCTCGCCAGCACCTTCTAAAGCTAATAGTTTTGCACCCTTCGGTCTCCAAACTTCAGGCTCTTTATCTTTTCCAACTGCTCCTGAAGCAATATATCCACCACCTAGGCAAGTGTAAATAAACGGGACTGGTTTACGCACAACTGGTAAGGCAAATCCGACCGCTGGATGAAATTTCACCTCTTTATAATAATCAAACAGCTTCGGAGAATAAAAAGCAGAACCTATTGTAATCTCTGAAACTGAATTATCTTTCTCAGTTGTTTTTATGCTTCCTGTTCCGCCTCCATTTACAAACCTTAGCTCAATACCAAGTTTTTGTATTGCTTTTACAATATATTCTCTTCTTTCTTTCACTTCTAGCACTGATTTCTGCTTTAAATACGAAATCACTTTACTTTTCAGCCATTGATTCGGTATATGGTCTCCCACCCCAGCAATTTGAGCTTCATAACCCATCACACCATCTAACATTAAATATGATGACCTTCTCACCTTTTCTACTACTTTCAACGCATCCTGCACATTTTTTACTGGGGATCTTTGTACACCAAAATGAAATTGAAAGAAACGACTACTCATATCAATATCCAAACAAACACGAAAACATCCTTTAGATTTCTCAGCAATTTTTTCTAAATACACAATATGCTCTTCACAATCCACCATACAAGTTATAATGAAACCTTTCTTTGTTAGCAAACTAATTTCATACAAAGCTCTTTCATCATAAGCAGGATATCCAAGCAATAAATCATTAAATCCTTGTTCTATTAAAAATAAAGTCTCTCTAGGTGAAAAGCACATAATACCTTGAAATCGATCATTTGCAGCTAAAATTTTTTGCATAATCGGAACAGAACGTAACGATTTACTCGCTATACGAATCTTCTTATTTCCACTTAACTCTATAATCGATTGAATATTTCTATCTAAAGCCACTTCATCCAAAAATGCACACGGTAATGGAACTTCTTTAAAAATTCCTCGATCCACATTTTTCTCTCCTCTTTTCAATATGTCTTATACATATTGGAAAGAAAGTATGATTTTCCTGTTTGCAAATAAAAAAAGTTTCTTCTTTACGAAGAAACTTTTTGAAACTACTTCATAGAAATAGTCGCCTCTACTGGATAATGATCAGAGTAATCATTATACGTATATTTTTGGAACCACGATGTAACAGTCCATTGTGGAGATTTCGGCTGTAACACCTTATTCTCTATATACGATGGGTTCGCATGGTCTTTGCTTGCAATAATATAATCTAAATATTCGGCAGGACTATCAGGGAAATTATATTTTGCAATACTGTTTGTCGTTGCATCCCAAGTCGCTGTATGTCCAGTATAAGATGGTACAGAAGCGTTCAATGTTTTAAACATAGATGCATACTCTGAATCATTATTGTTCTCTGCATTTATCTTATTTACGTTCATATCACCACCAATTAACACATACTCATTATTTGGTATATTTTTATTTTTAATAAAATCTTGAATTTCTTTTAATTGGTTCGTACGTACAGATGCTGGTGAAGTTTTTCCGCACATACTATCTTCAGCCTGCAAATGCGTCCCAATCACGTGAACGAAACGATCATTTTTCTTAATTTTCGTGTATACAAATCCTTTATTCGATAAATTATCTGGCCCGCATCCTTTTGCAAATACATATTGAATCTTTTCAGCGATTGGCCATTTGCTCACAATCGCAACGCCACCATCTTCAGGAGTTGAAGATGAATAGTTCCCTAACGTTTTATCCCATTCGCTTCCACTACTACGACCTAATACTGCTGTTTGATTTGGATATTCTTTCTTCAAATTGCCTAATAAACGATCTGAAGCACTATTATCAAACACTTCATTTAATATAACAACATCTTGATTCTTTATATAATCTGCCGCCCCGATTAAATCAGCACGCTCAGTTTGTCCCCAGTTCGGATATAAGTTTGTTGATAGCATATATACATTATGCGTCATCACTTTTAATGTATCATTTTGATTTGTAGATGCTTCTGCTTGAGCTGAAGTTCCGCTATATAAAGCTCCTAAACCAACCCCTAAGCTAAGTACACCTTTTAGCAATTTACCTTTCACGTTTCATACCTCCATGTATTGTATAGTAATAAAAAGGCCAAATACTCTATTCTGAGATTTGACCTTTTTCAAATACTTAACGATTTCCGTACGTATCAAACCAAAGCTGAATATATCCAGCAGTAACACGTTGTGCATCCATTAAACGCTTACCTGTCATTGGTGTAACTTCAGCGCGCCATTTATCTGCATATTCTTGTGATACAGCTGCTCTTACGAACCAATCTTTCGTATTATCATTTACAATGCCAGCGTAATCTTGTTTCGCAACTACTGCCGCTCCATGAATCCAATCTTCTGGATTCGTACCTTTCCAGTTCCAATACCCATTTCCATCCGTTACTTTATAATTATCTTTTATCGTATCTACAAAGTTTTCATATTTAGAATGGAATCCTTGTGGATACGAAAGGTTCGTAAAGTTTGCCGCATGCATTGGTTGGTTTACATCCCCTAAATAATGAAGAGATAATCCTAAATAGAAGAATGCTTGTTTCATATCTTTATTTTTGTAAGACTCACCAGCTAATTTAAAATATTTAGCTCCAGTTTCCTTTGCCTGCTTTGCATACGGAATATAAGTTTTCCCATTGTCAGGGTCATAGAAATGTGAAGCAAATGTGCTATTATCATAATAAGGATTTTCATAGTCAGCAGCATAAATACCGTTCTCTAACTCAGTACGCCATTCATTTAATAGTGCAACTCGATCTTGTTTTACAAGTGTTGTATTACGAGACATAATATCAATTGCACGGTTTACAATCCATAAATGAGAATTCACGCCTTCTTTATGTTTATCTTCAGCAGACCAGCGTGGAATAACTCCAAATCTCTGTCCCCCATCATTTTCATGAGCAAATGCAACACTTTGTAATGGAGCAACTAATGTAATAGCTGCCGCTAAAGCAAGTACTTTCTTTTTCATATAAAATCCTCCATTTTATAATTGAATTATTGTAAACATTTTGTTAGGATCCTATGATGTCGTCCGGTTAACCTATGACTAGAATATCCCACCTTTCACGAAATTTCTATCACTAAATTAAAATATGCAAATGTTCATATCATTATAACTTTATACACAGTGAATATAATGAATGAATACACTTTCATTTTAATAAACTATTATTAAGGCTTGTCTAAACTAATGTAAAAAAAGAGTAAAGCATACACATGCTTTACTCTTTTTTTCTATTCGATAATATACTTGGCAATTGTACATTAACTGCCAACTTATGTATAAATCCAAACACTAATCCGATCCCTATAAATATGTATAATATCGTAAATATCTTTCCGAAGTCAGTTTGGGGACTAAATTGCCCATCACCGACAGTAGTCAGCGTCACAACGCTAAAATATAAAGCATCCAGAGGACGTAACCCCTCCACTGTACTATAAAAGATTGTACCAGATATTAATGTCAAAATTGTTAATACGAATAACACTTGAAATTCTTTATCTTTCCATGCTCGCAAACAAGCTTTTAGCATCCGTTTCAATGTCAACATAAATGAAAGCATTAGACTTCCCCTTCCAAACAAAATACCTTTAGTTACAGGAAAGTCTATCACCTTTCTGTACAGAAAAAAAGTAGCCCTCTTCTATTTCTAGAAAAGGGCTACTTTTTTCGATTCTATCTTATTTAGGTGAAACAAGAATTTTCACTTGGGTTTTATCTTTTACAAGTGCTTCAAATCCTTCTTCAACAACTTGATCCACTGTAATTTTTTTCGTAATTAATTTCTCTGCTTGAATTTGACCAGAGCTAATCAATTTAATAACAGCTGGGAAGATGTGACGGTATCCTAAAATACCAATAACTTCTTTTTCTTTTAATACTAAGTTATTTGGAGTAATTGTTGCGTCTTTTTCCCATACACTAACAATTACAGTTTGTCCTTCGAAGCTTGTACTTTCAATCGCTTGGCGTAGTACAACTTCAACACCTGTTACTTCAAAGCTAACATTTACACCTAAACCATTTGTTAAGTTACGAATTTCAGCTAACACATCTTGAGTTGCTGGGTTTAATACATAATCCGCACCTGCTAATTTCGCTAACTCTTGACGTTCTTTAGAAAGTTCAACTGCAATAACAGGAGTTGCTCCTGCTGCTTTAGCTGCTTGGATAACAAGAAGTCCAATTGG
The DNA here is from genome assembly GCF_052044835.1 of Bacillus sp. 22475. Lineage (NCBI taxonomy): Bacteria > Bacillati > Bacillota > Bacilli > Caryophanales > Bacillaceae > Bacillus > Bacillus sp. 22475. Next base: position 51,134 of record NZ_JBQENW010000007.1, read on the forward strand.
ACCGCAACCAAATACCGCTACAGCTTCCCCTTCTTTTAATTTACTTTGACGTACTGCATGAACTGCTACTGCTGCTGGTTCTACAAGCGCACCTTGTTCATACGTCATTTCATCTGGAATGTGATGAACCATATCTTCTGGTACTACTGTATATTCAGAGAAACCGCCGCCTTCTCCGCCAAGACCGTGGAAAACAAGTTGTTCACAAACATTGTAATGTCCATGTTTACAAGCTTCACATTTACCACAAGAATAAATTGGCTCTACAACAACGCGGTCTCCCACTTTATGAGATGTAACTCCTTCACCAATCTCTATTACCTCACCACTAAACTCATGACCTAAAATAACAGGTGCTTTCACATGTGTTAATGGATGTTCTTCTGTTGGAATAAAAATAGGCCCTGCTAAATATTCATGCAAGTCTGTCCCACAAATACCACACCATTTAACTTTGATTTTCACTGTTCCTGGTTTTACTGTTGGTTCTGGTACTTCTTCTACTCGTACATCACGTTGATTATGCCAAAGTAGTGCTTTCATTTTATACATCCCTCTCTATGTATATACTTAACCTGGTGAAGTTTACAATTCTATTATAATACTTCTATCCATATATTTCAAAAAAACAATCACATTCCCACTAATTTTTTACAAATAACGTTCAATATTTTGTCACTTTGTACTTTTTTCCACATCTGTTAATTCAATTTCATTGCAGGTGAAATTAGCATTGTGCCATAATAGCGTAGGAGAGGTGAATATCGCTTGAAATATTTTATTTACTTTATCGTTATCGTGGCATTTTTAGATACATTTTCACAATTACCTATTATGAGTACTTTCGCTCAAAGCCTTGGAGGAAGCCCTCTTATTATCGGGCTAGTTGTCGGTATGTACTCATTCGCTAATATGATCGGTAATATTATTGCTGGAGCCGCTGTCGATAAATTTGGTGCAAAAAAAATCCTTTATATAAGCATGGGAATTACGAGTTTCATAGTCTTGTTATACACCGTTGTTCAAAGTGGTGAACAACTATTAGTTGTTCGCTTTATGCATGGATTTAGTGATGGCTTTTTAATTCCTGCTGCCTTTACATTTTTATCAAAACAAACAAATGCAAAAAGACAAGGAAAAGCAATGGCTCTATCTGGTGCTGCTGTTGGAACAGCGGCAATCGTAGGACCTGCTTTCAGCGGTATTATGAAAGCAACAGCTGGCGTAGAGTGGGTCTTTATTACTATTTCTATTTTAATGGCTCTTGGTACGATCGTATCTCTATTCTTCTTACCAAATAACGTATCAAGAAAAGATACATCAAGAACGCAAATGATGAACAAAGAAGATATGGTTGAACTTTTAAAATCAGAACCGTTATTACAAGCATATATTGGTGCTTTCACATTAATGTTTTCACAAGGGATTGTCACTTATATGTTACCAGTAAAAGTTGAGGCATTAGCGCTTAAAGCATCTACAACAGGCATGATGTTAAGTGTATTTGGTATTACTGCTATCCTCTTCTTCTTGCTTCCAACAAATCGTATTTACGATCGATTTAATCGTTCGAAACTAATGCTAATCGGAATTGCAGTTATGGCATTCGCATTATCTTTACTCGGATTATTTGCTACAAAAGGTATGCTCTTTATCGTAATGATGATTTATGGAATTGGATTCGCAATCCTCTTTCCGTCTATTAACGCTTTACTCGTTGAAAATACTACAGACGATAATCGCGGAAAGGCATTCGGATTATTTTATGCCTTCTTCTCATTAGGAGTTGTTGCTGGCGCCTTTACAGTCGGCGCAATCGGAGCATCACCTAGCATCAGCTTCATTATCGGGACAGCATTTTTATTAACATTTGCTGGGATGATTTATGTAAGAAGCAAAGTAAAAAAGACAATGATGGGATAATCCATCGTTGTCTTTTTTAAAATGCATATTGATATAATCCGTAATATAATGGAAGCGTTGGAATAATGCCAATTAATTTAAATATAAAAGGTAATGGCTCATCTCGCTCTTCATATAAACGAAAAACAAAAACTGCAGTTAAAGTCCAAATGACGCTAAACAAGAAGATACATTTCCAAACAATCGAGGTTAATATTTGTATATCAAATACAAAACCAAAGAGCCCTATCCACGTAATAATAGATACTACAAAGTCAAACTTTTGAATTGGTGTTTGAAACATACCCCTTACTAACGAAATAATAGCTAACATTGCTACAATAACTAAATATATTTTCCAAAGCATAATGATAATCTCCTATTCAATTTAACTTTTAACTTTCAGCAAACCATATTTAATAAACAATATAGCATTATATTTTTCATAGAAATAATACAATGGATAACAAAATAAGAAGAAAATAAGTACAGTTGGTACACCGTCTATAATAGAAAAATATTTTACTAGTAATTCCTTAATACTCTCTCCAATCATAATAAATAGTGGAATGATACAAATTGCCACTAATATTAAACATGGTGTGATCCTCATTTCTTTTAATTTCACCTTACAATGTGGACACCTGAATGAAAAAGGATGCGGGAGATCCATAATATGTTGCGCAGTAATATTCCCTTCACACTGTGGACATTCAATAGCTTCTTTCATTTATCGCTTACTCCTTTCTATCTATAAAAAGAGCCCTATTGAATAGAACTCTTTTTTGCCCAATATATTACTTTTGTGTATAACCAAATAACAATGTAAATAAATTGAGCCGTAAAGGCAATAATACATCGCTTCTTTTAAAAAGAAAGTTTATAAATACCGACGATACTTCGACAATTCCCTCGGAAATATTTCCTTTCCCCACATAATTTGATACACTACACATGAATAAACACTTGTATTACATAAACTAAAATAATAACTTACTGTACAAATTAAAAAGCACACTCTTCATATGAAGAATGTGCTTTTATGTTATTAACGTTTAATCCAAACAGCGCCTGCCGATTTATCTTCTGCCTGTCCAACAACTTGGAATTTAAGTCCAAGGTTTGGAACTTTTCTTCCTGCATCTGCGATTTGCTTGTTACTATATACTTTTGAATCATCAAAAGTTGTAACACCTTGTAATCCAGAATAGTTAAACTGACCACGTGTTAATGAATTTACACTCCATGCTGGTGTTTTATCAAATGAAAATGCAGCGTCTGCAATTTGCATGCCCGTATTACCGTATGCTGGTTTTCCGTTTAAATTACCAACTAGCGCTTCTGGATGAGAATCTACAACACCAAGGAATCCTTCACCTGGATGCACCCCAACCCAGTTATCTTTGAAACTATCATCTGCATACCAAACGACAAGACCTGTATTATACACTGGACCTTCTCCTGCTTTTAAACCATTATCTGATCCCGCATAGTTTCTCCACTCTAAGTAGTAATAATGAGCTTTCTTCTCTGTCCCATCAGAAACAACAAAACCATTTAAATTCATTTTAGACTGTCCTTCTGCATCATCAGAAAATACAACTTGTCCATCAACAGTTACATTTACATTGTCCATCGCAAAACCTTTATATGTTACAGCCGGATCTGTAATATAGTCTAATTGTAGTTTCACTTTTTTGCCTTTAAATTGACTTAAATCATATGATTTATCAATCCATTTCCCATCTGTTGTATCTTTATCTCCTTGGACTACTTTTTCTCCAAGTCTATCAATTAATGTTTTCGTTCCATCTTCTGTTACTGCATGTACTTCGACGAAATCGCACTCTGCTTCTAACTCATAATTTGCTTTATAATCGAATTTTGCATTTGTTCCTTTTGTTAAATCAAAGAATGGTGTCTCTAACGTTGTATGCATATCATCGCCTCTTGTACTATAATATGCATGCTTTCCAAACTCCGGTTTAATCGTTTCAACACTTTTACCTGGTAAGTTAACACGTACAACGCCTGGACGATTTGATTTCGTAACACTTTGATCAATATAGGTAGGAACTCCCACACCACTCTTAATTTTATCGTAATCTACTTCTAATATTTTTGCCCAGTTGCCACCCATATTCTTTTGTAAGAAGTCTTTATTTTGTGGTGAAAAACTAGTCGGTTCTGTTCCTGCGATTTTCCCTGTCCAACTACCTCCACTCATTAATGACCAAGCTTCGACTGGTGAACCATTTCCAGTATATTTCGTGTCATATTCATCTGGTAATCCAAGATCATGTCCAAATTCATGTGCAAACACACCTACAGCTCCATCTTCTGGTTCAATTGTGTAATCATGTGCTGCTACTTTACCACCAAAGTAATCTACCTTTGATTTTGTACCTTCAATCGCTACTGGATCTACTGCTAATTTTGAACGATGTGACCAGATCGCATCATCACCTAATTTACCACCACCTGCTTCTTGACCAACACCAGCATGGATTACCATTAAATGATCAATTACACCGTCAGGTTCGTTTTGATTCCCATCCCCGTTTGTATCATATCTATCAAACTGATCAAACTGAGATAAATCTAGTCCTTTCTCAGCAGCTGCATGCAAAGCTTCTTTCACTAAATCACGTGCACCTTTCGGACCTTTATTATCGTGACCACTGCTACCATCAGCTCCATAATCAGATGCTTTTCCTGGAACTGTTAGCCACTCCGTTACATATCCGTCTGTCGTATAACTACCACCAGACTGCTCTTCATAGTATTGTTTAAACGTTTTTACTTTTGAACCATCAAATAATGTATACGGCTCCTTACCGAACAACATCTTTTGATAATGTTCTCTACTAAAGTCTTTCGAATACATATAACCTGGTGTTTGATCAATATTATTATGTTTATAATCACTAAATTCAACGAGTAGCACTAATACTTTATCCGATCGAACAGATCCTTTATATGGAGCTTGCTTTGCTTTTGAAGTTGGAACTTGCCCATTTAATTGCTTTTTATTTGGTTCTGGCTTTTGCTCAAGATTAATATTTTTTTCAGTCTTTTTTACATTTTCCTTTTCTTCCATCTTTTTCTCTTTTACTTTTTTTGTGAAATCAGACGTTTCTTGTAAGTGAGCATCTGGAAGAATTTCTTTGTTCGCCTGATCTCCTTGTTTCTTTTCAATATATTGCTCGACAGCCTTTTTCGTCTCTTCTTTAGAAGATGCTGGATTAATTGTTCCTCTTTCTTTCAAAGCTTCCGCTAAACGATCTTCTTGAATTAAATTGTAATCAATTGGCGTTGTAGACACATTCTCTTTCTCTTTTGCTGGCGTTTCTGCATATGCTAACGGCGCACTCATTACAGATGTGCATCCGATAATTGCTGCAATTGCTAATGATGACAACACTTTAAATGGGGCTTTTCTTCTCATTCCATTTCTCTCCTTTTATAAAACTTAAAATTCAGATAAATCAGTGCATATTTGTCGAAATCTCTGTTTACTACCCTCCCTATATAAAAAGACATAATTCTATAAACATTAAACTTTCTGTTATAGAATCATGCCCTCCAGTTTTCTGGTCAGACCCTCTATCTGTTTATCCCTTGGTTCAACTAATAATCAGTGTGCTGATGAACAAAGCCCCCACTGATTAACGTTTCACTTTATATCGAAATATGAAAAATAAAGAGTTATGTGATATATATTAAATATCTTATATAACAAATTTAAAAGACAATATGCAAAATTGCATGAAAATTCTTTTAAATAAAAAAGAATCCTAGTCAATTAAACTAGGATTCTTGATTTTCTATTATTTCTCTTGTGTTTTTTCCCAATCAGCTAAGAATTTCTCAATTCCTTGATCTGTTAATGGGTGCTTCACTAATGAAGCAATTACGTTTGCTGGGATTGTTGCAATATGTGCACCGTTTAATGCTGCATCAGTTACGTGAACGCTGTGACGTACAGATGCTGCAATGATTTCTGTTTCGATGCCATGAATTGCAAAGATTTCTGCGATTTGACGAATTAAATCCATACCGTTATGACCGATATCATCTAAACGACCTAAGAATGGTGAAACATATGTTGCACCAGCGCGAGCTGCAAGTAATGCTTGAACTGCTGAGAATACTAATGTAACGTTTGTACGAATTCCTAAATCTGAGAATGCTTTTACTGCTTTTAAACCTTCTGTTGTCATTGGAACTTTTACAACAACGTTTGGAGCAATCTTCGCTAATTCTTTTCCTTCTTCAATCATTTTATCAGCTTCTAAGCTAATTACTTCTGCACTTACAGGTCCTTCTATAAAGCTGCAAATTTCACGAATACGCTCATGGAAATCTACGCCTTCTTTTGCTACAAGTGATGGGTTTGTCGTTACTCCAGCTACTACGCCTAATGCATTTGCCTCTTTAATTTCGTTAATGTTTGCTGTATCAATAAAAAATTTCATTTGTTATTCTTCCTTCCTAATTTTCATTTTATATTTATTTATTTTTCTTAATAAGCTCTAATTCAATCGGAATAGATTTGTCCACTTTTTTACCTTGTGTTATCTCTTTTGCTGTTTGCATCGCCTTCTCTCCGATTAATTCCGGTTTTTGAGCGACTGTTGCAGCCATACGCCCATCGTTAACCGCTTTCACAGCATCTTCTGTTGCATCAAATCCAACAACTACTACATCGGTTTTTCCAGCAGACTTCAATGCTTCAAGTGCACCTAATGCCATCTCGTCGTTATGCGCAAACACGGCTTTAATATCACCATTTGCTTGCAAAATGTTTTCCATAACAGATAATCCTTTCGCTCTATCAAAATCAGCCGCTTGTTTTGCAACTACTTTTAAAGACTTATCGGCTACGTTATGGAATCCTTTCCCACGTTCACGAGCAGCAGACGATCCAGGGATTCCTTCTAACTCAGCAACGTTTGCTCCTTCGCCGACTAATTCACGAATGTAATCACTAGCCATTTGACCACCTTCGATATTATTAGATGCAATGTGAGAAACAACCTTACCTGAATTCGCAACGCGGTCTACTGTAATAACAGGAACATTTGCTGCATTTGCCGCACTTACCGCTGAAGCAACAGCATCTGAATCGGTCGGATTAATAACAACTACATCGACACCCTTTTGAATTAAATCTTCAACATCGTTCGTTTGCTTCGCTGCATCATTTTGCGCATCAACAGCAATCAATTCGATGCCGCTATCTTTCGCTTTCTTTTCTGCACCCTTTTTCAAAGTTACAAAGAAGGGATTATTTAAAGTTGAAACAGAGAATCCAACTTTAATAGTTTTATTTCGACCTTTATCGCTAGAATCCTTTGCCCATTCTGGTGGTTCCATTGAACAACCAGCAGTAATGACCATAATACATGCAACGAGTATAAGTAACCATTTCTTCATGAACTGTCCCTCCATTACGCTTCTTTTCGGCGATCAATTAATACAGCTAGTAAGATTACAAGTCCTTTTACAACTTGTTGGAAGAAAGAAGATACACCTAATAAATTTAAACCGTTATTTAGTACACCGATAATTAGTACACCGATGAATGTACCAACAATCCATCCTCTTCCCCCAGAAAGACTTGTTCCACCTAATACAACTGCTGCAATTGCATCTAATTCGTAAGAAGTACCTGCAGTCGGCTGTGCAGAATCTAGTCGTGATGTTAAGACAATACCTGCAAGCGCTGCCAAAATTCCGGAAAGACCGTAAATCATTACTTTAATTCTCGTAACATTAATACCTGATAGTGCTGCTGCTTCTTCATTTCCACCAATTGCAAATGTACGACGGCCAAATGTCGTTTTCTTCAAAATGAAGTACAGTACTGCGAAAGCGATCATCATTGTAACAGCTGGTACCGGAATACCAAGAAAATAACCGCGGCCAAACATTTGGAACATTAAATGATCACCAAGACCAGTGATCGGACGTCCGTCCATATAAACAAGCGTCAACCCACGAAAAATAGTCATTGTTGCTAAAGTTGCAATAAATGGAGCTACTTTTCCTTTCGCAATGATGATACCGTTTACAATTCCCATTACAAGACCTGCTAATAGTCCAACTGCCATTGCAAGGAACGGATCCATGCCACTTGCCATCATTCCAGCAACAAGTGCACTTGATAATGCTAAAATAGAACCTACCGATAAGTCAATACCCCCTGTTAAAATTACAAAGGTCATTCCGAATGCAATAAGCGCATTAATCGATACTTGACGCAGTATATTAAATAAATTTGGAATTTCAATGAACGCTGGATTTAAAGCTGTAATTACGACGATAATTAATACTAAACCGATTAAAGAACCGAGTTGTTGTAATACATTCCCCTTCTTAGCCATTCTTACTCTCCCCCTGTAGCTAGTGCCATAATAGACTCTTGTGATGCCTCATCTTTCCCTAAAATGCCGCCGACTTTTCCTTCATGAATAACAAGAACTCGATCACTCATCCCTAAAACTTCCGGAAGCTCAGATGATACCATAATAACGGCATCGCCTTGCTCTGTAAGCTTATTCATGATAGAGTAAATTTCTTTTTTCGCTCCAACATCTACACCTCTTGTTGGCTCATCTAAAATGAGTAATTGCGGATGAATGCCTAGCCATTTTGCGATTACAATCTTTTGCTGATTTCCACCAGAAAGAGATTTCACTGCCTGCTCCCCGCTAGATGCTTTCACATTAAGAAGCTTCATCATATCTTCTGTAAACTGCTGTTCTAGCTCGTTGCTTAGAACACTTCCCTTTGAGAGACTTTCTAAATTCGGTAAAGCTAAATTTTCTCGAATTGAAAAATCTAACACTAATCCTTCAGACTTTCTATCTTCTGTAATGAAAGCTATTCTTTGTCTAATTGCATCTATTGGACTATCAATCTTTACTTCTTGTCCATTTATAAAAATTTGCCCAGAGTCTAGAGGTTCATACCCAAATATCGCTTTCATAATATCTGTACGGCCAGCCCCCATCAAACCAGCTACACCAAGGATTTCACCTTTTCTTACTTGAAACGAAACATTTTCAAATTTCCCTTTCTTCGTTCCGTTACGCATTTCAAAAATAACATCGCCAATTTGACTATTTCGCTCTGGATAACGTTCACCAATGCTGCGCCCCACCATCATACTCACTACTTCATCAAATGATGTTTCTGGAATTAATCTCTTTCCGACGTATTCTCCATCACGCAAAATCGTAATGGCATCACATATTGAGAAAATCTCTTCCATACGATGCGAAATGTAAACGAATGAAACATCCTCTTTACGTAACTTATTTATAACTGTAAAGAGCGTTTCGATTTCACGGTCCGTCAGTGCCGCAGTAGGTTCATCCATGATAATAACGCTCGCGTTTGTCATTAACGCTTTCGCAATTTCGATAATTTGCTGTTGTCCAACAGATAGCTCTCCTGCTAACATAGCGCCTTTTACATGCAACCCTAACTCCGCTAGTTGCTGCTGCGCAATCGCGTTCATTTGTCGAGTGCGTAAAATACCTGTTTTCCCATACATTAACTCTTTACCGAGAAACATATTTTCAGCTACTGTTAAATTCGGCAATATGTTTAGTTCTTGATGTATAAATGCGATGCCGTAATCTTCAGCTTCTTTCGCATTTTTAAACGTACGTTCTTGCCCATCAATCGTGATTGTTCCACCATCTCTTTTGTATACACCTGTTAAAATCTTCATGAGCGTTGATTTACCCGCTCCATTTTCCCCCATCAATGCATGGACTTCTCCTGTTTCAATCATAAACTGTGCATTCTTCAAAACAGGATTGCCATTGAACGCTTTTGAAATGTTTTTCATTTCAATATGCATTCTCATCACTTCCCTTTATTAAAAAATCACGCCTGCATGTAAAATTACATTTGCATAAGGCGTAGCCTCGCCTGTACGAATAATTGCCTTTGCTTTCTTTGTATGCTCTTTAAATTGTTCATGAGATACATACTCAAATGCTGGCTCTATTAATTTCAGCTCAATCCCTTTATTCACTTCCGCATTATTTATAATGACTTCTTCTGCTAACGTCACTTTTTCAATTGCCATATCATCAGCTACAACTTGTAACACCTCTAAAAAACTCGGTTTTCCAATCTCAACAGCTAAATCAATTCGTTTTACCCCGTCAGGAATCGGTAACCCGCAATCAGCAATTACAATTGTATCTGTATGCCCAAGTGAAGCAAGGACTGCCGCAATTTCACTATTTAATACACCATGCTTTTTCATCCAACAATCACCTGCACTTCACGTACTCGATCTCTCGTTGGCATACCGCCCTGTGCTCCAAGTTTCGTCACAGAAAGACCACCGGCAATATTCGCAAAACGAATTGCTTTTTGAAGTGTCTCTCCTTCAGAAAGTGCAACTGCTAACGCACCATTAAATGTATCACCAGCTCCAGTTGTATCCACTACATCAACAGCAATGCTAGGAACATGTACAATCTCCGTTCCATTATGGAAACGAACACCGTTAGAACCTTCTGTCATCAATAGTTTATTTGGATACTTCGCCAATAAATCTTCAATTGGTGATGTAAAATCATCTAATACAATGCGGCACTCATGTTCATTTGGCGTAATATAAGTTGCCTTTTCTAAAATATCTTCTGATAACACTTGTGCTGGCGCTGGATTTAACATAACTGGAATATTATGCTCCTCACAAATAGCCAATACATATTTTACTGTTTCAAGTGGAATTTCTAGTTGCAGAACAACCATATCTGCTTTTATAAGAAGGTCTTTTGAGCGATCTACAACTGACTTATTTACAAGAGCATTTGCTCCTTGTACGACAACAATACTGTTATCTTCTTCTGCTAAAACGATATGAGCAATTCCTGTCGTTCCATCTGTAACCGGTACCACATAGTCGATAAAAATGCGTTCGTTCTCTAAATTTTTTCTAACTACCGTTCCGTAATCATCATTTCCTACCGCTCCAACCATTGCTACATTTGCTCCTAATCTAGCTGCAGCAACCGCTTGGTTCGCCCCTTTCCCTCCAGGGATTGTATGAAACGCTTCACCAATTACTGTTTCTCCTGCTTTCGGCCGTTTTTTTGAAACAGCCACTAAGTCCATTGAAATGCTACCTACTACTGCAATATTTGGCATCTGTTTCATCTCCTTACTTCGTTGTATTTCGTTCTATAATTTTAATCGGTAGACGATAGTGTTTCTCTTCTAATGCATTTCCTTCCATTTGCTCTAACAACAACTCTGTTGCAATTTTTCCCATCTCATATATCGGTTGTGCAACTGTTGTAATAGATGGATACATCATTTCTGTTAAAGAAATTCCATCAAATCCGATAATTTGTAAATCATCTGGAATGGCAATCCCCTTTTGAAGTGCAGCCTTTACAATACCGATCGCAATTAAATCATTCCCAGCAACAATACCATCAATATGCGGGTATTCTTCTAATAATTCCATCGCTACACGCTCACTATTTGCTGGATCAAACGTGCTCTCTGCAATCATATACGAAAGATTATTTTGCGTAATAACATCTACAAAACCTTCAAAACGTTCATTTGCAGTACTCACATCACGTGGACCGCGAATATGTGCAATATGTTTACATCCTTTATCTAGTAACAACTTTGTCGCAGCCTGACTTCCCGCATAGTTATCTGCATATACGGTAGGTATACGCTCATTAAACAGACGGTCAATCGCAACGACTGGAACAGATAAATTCATGTAATTAACACTATTTTGTGGATTCGTTGCTACAATAAATCCATCTACATTATTTTGTCTAAGTACATCAATGTATTGTTTCTCTTTTTCTAAACTTTCATCAGAGTTACAAAGGACAACTGTGTAACCTTGTTTATGTGCTACATCTTCTACGGCACGTGCAACTTCTGGAAAGAATGGATTCACGATATTTGGAACAACTAAGCCAATTAAACGGGACTTTTTATTATACAGTGAACGCGCTACTGTACTGGGCTTATAATCTAACATCTCAATTGCACGCTCTACCTTTTTTAATGTATCTTCGTGAACATATCCATTTTTATTTAGAACTCTGGAAACGGTCGCAACAGATACTCCCGCTAATTTCGCAACGTCTTTGATCGTACTCATTCTCTTTTCTCTCCATTTCATGTAACCGTTTACAGAAAATAATATAACGTATTTCTAAAAATACGTCAATCATTTCTCACTAAAAAGCTTTTAAGGTTATACTCAAAGAAGCACCGCCATAAGGCGATGCTTCTTCATTACGAGTATGATACAGTTTTTTCTTTTTCTTCTACAGCAGGCTCTTCAGCATCTTTTTTACGATCTGATAGTTTAATTTTTTGTAAGAAAATCGTAAAGATAGCACCTACTACAATAAATACTAATCCTGTTAAGAATACAGTATGAAGCGAGTCTACTAAAGAGTTTTTCAAAATAGGTACAATGCTGTTAGCGAACGCTTCTGGCATTTGTTTTAATGCCTCTGGGCTAAATAGCATTGAATATAAACCTTGTGGATCTGTGTGAATCATATCTTTAAATTTCGTTACCATTTGTCCCGCTTCTTTCGGGAATGTATCTAATACAGGTACTAATTTATTTGTTAACGTTGTACCTGAAGTGTTATTCATAATTGATCCTAAAATTGTAATACCAAATGTTCCACCAATTTGACGGAAGAATTGACTTGATGATGTTACGACACCAAGATCCTTTTTCGGAAAGCTTTCTTGTAACGCTAATGTTAATGTTGGCATTACAAGACCCATTCCTAAACCGATAACCATCATATAAGAAGTAGCTGTAAGCTTCGTTGTGTGCATATCCATCGTTGTTAATAACCAGAAACCACCGGCCATAATAAGCATACCTGCGATAATTTGTGGTTTTACACCAACTTTTAATACAAGTTGCCCACCGATAATACTCATCACAATCATTGTAATCATCATTGGAGTCATAATTGTTCCTGATTCAGCAGCACTTACTCCTACAATACCTTGCATGAAGAATGGTACGAACATAATCGCACCGAACATTCCGATACTCATAAAGAATCCAATCGCATTCAGTATTGTAAATGTGCGATTTTTAAAGAAATGCATCGGTAAAATCGGTTCTTCAGCTTTCGTTTCAACGATAACAAAACTAACGATACCAATTAAAGCTAGTGCAAATAAACCGATAATTTGCCAAGAATCCCATGCGTAATCTTTTCCGCCAAACGTTAACGCTAGTAATAAACTTACAACACCGAGAATCATCGTAAAGATTCCAGCGATATCAATTTTAATTGGTCCCGTTTGTTTATGTGATTTTAAGCCCATTGCGATAAAGATTGTCGCTAAAATACCAACCGGTAAGTTAATGTAGAATACCCATCTCCAGTTCACTGCATCTACAATCCAACCACCAACTTGTGGTCCAATTACAGAAGCAAGACCGTATAACGCACCAAAAATCCCTTGCCATTTCGCACGTTCTTTTCCCGTAAACATATCTCCAATAATAATCATAGCCATTGGCATCATAATACCGCCACCAAGACCTTGAATACCACGGAAAATAATTAATTCTGTCATACCATTTGCCATACCACATAACGCTGAGCCAACCATAAAGATAACTAGCCCTGTTATATATACGTTACGACGACCAAGTAAATCCGCTAATTTACCCGCAATTGGTACAACTGTCGTTGATGTTAACATATAAGCTGTTGTTAACCATGTCATTAAGCTTAAACCGCCTAGTTCACCGACGATACGCGGCATTGCTGTACCTACAATTGTTCCGTCTAACGCAGCAAATAGCATCGCGATTACTAAACCGATTAACAACAACTTTCTATTTATATTGTCTTGTTGCTCCATGTAATCTCCTCAATTCCTCTTAGTTATTCTCTTTTTTCTCTTGTGTCCCGCAAATAATTGTTTCTAACTTCTCAAAGAGACGTAATAAATCTTCTCTTTCTTGCAACTCTAAATGTGAAAAGTATTTTGCAATATGCTCGTTACGAGCAGTCATTGCCTCTTCTACCCTAGTTTTCCCCTTTTCCGTTAACTCAATGATGACAACACGACGGTCATCTTTGTCGTGATAACGTTCTACAAGTTCTTGATCGATTAGACGATCAATCATCACTGTAATCGCGCTAGGCTTCACATACATCTTTTTTGCTAATGTTGTCGCTCTTGAAGCCCCATAATGATCTAAAATCTTTAAAATATAAAACTGCGGTGGTGTAAGTCCTGTTGCTTGCATTTGTTCTAATAACTCCGTCTGCATTTTCTTTCCAATCGAAAAGGCAAGAGCTTGAATTTTATCGATATGCGTCATATCATTTGGCATGTTATCCACCTCTTATTTAAACAATAAAATATTTAACGTATTTAAATATTAATCCCACGAACAAAATCCGTCAATACCTTTTATCTATAAAAACGTTTACATTTTTGTCACAAAGTTGTATAATTTTCGACGAAGTTAATATTGACAGTCACGGAGAATCGGAGTTCACGGCTATGAATCATAAAAAAGGAAACTTTTTTATATTTCATGGCCTTTTTATATTCTCTGTCTTAAAACGCTTCGAATTAATTAGGGGAGGATTTTCATTTTATGTTTTTTACACAATTATTTAAACCTGCGCCCCACGCGGAACGCTTACCAGCTGATCGCGTTGATAGCGAATACCGTAAATTACGTTTACAAGTATTCTTAGGTATCTTCATCGGTTATGCAGGTTACTACTTTGTTCGAAAAAACTTTTCACTAGCAATGCCATACTTAATCGAACAAGGCTTTAGTAAAGGAGAACTTGGGGTTATCCTTTCAGCAGTATCCATAGCTTACGGATTAAGTAAATTCCTGATGGGGATCGTATCTGACCGTTGTAATCCTCGCTACTTTTTAGCAGCTGGGCTATTTTTATCAGGTATCATTAATATTATTTTCGGTTCATTTTCTTTCATTACAACGAGCATCATACTTATGTTTGTACTTCAGTTTTTAAATGGATGGGTACAAGGTATGGGGTGGCCTCCATGTGGTCGTACGATGGTTCACTGGTTCTCTATTAGTGAACGTGGTACAAAAATGTCTATTTGGAACGTCGCTCATAATGTCGGCGGAGCGCTTATGCCTTCTCTTGTAACATTAGGTTTATACTTCTTTGCAAATGACTGGAAAAGTATTTTTTACTTCCCAGGTATTCTTTCAATTTTAGTTGGTATTTATGTATTAATTACGATGAAAGATACGCCTCAATCTTGTGGACTACCTTCTATTGAAGAGCATACTGGAGAATATCCACCAGATGAGAAAATAAAAGATCGCGAACGCGAACTTTCGGCAAAAGAAATTTTATTTAAATACGTACTAAACAATAAGTTTTTATGGTACATCGCTATTGCGAACGTTTTCGTATATTTCGTACGTTACGGCGTTGTAGACTGGGCTCCTACTTATTTAGTAGAAGAAAAAAGCTTTACTCATAGTAGCTCACGTACTGCTTACGCTCTATATGAATGGGCTGGTATTCCAGGTACACTTCTTTGCGGATGGATGAGTGATAAACTATTTAAAGGACGTCGTGCACCTGCTGGTATTTTATTTATGGTTGGTGTATTTATCGCAGTTCTTGTTTACTGGTTAAACCCTCCTGGTAATCCAATGGTTGATAGTATCGCACTTGTCGCAATTGGATTTTTAATTTACGGACCGGTTATGCTAATTGGTCTACACGCTCTAGATTTAGCACCAAAGAAAGCTGCTGGAACTGCAGCAGGCTTAACTGGATTCTTCGGTTACTTAGGCGGAGCTGCTTTCGCTAGTGCCGCTATGGGCTTTATCGTAGATGCATTCGGATGGGATGGCGGATTTATCTTATTACTTGCATCTTGCATACTTGCAATGTTCTTCCTTGCCCTTACTTTAAATACAGGATCAACAAAACAAAAGCAAGCTTAAGTACAAATATTATACTTATCAAAAAAAGAGAGACCATTCTTTCCAGAATGCCTCTCTTTTTTCTACAAATAAATCTTTTTTCTTACAAAAGATTTATTTTCCTCTCATATACATGTTAGCGCTTCCAAATTACTTCAACACCTAATACAACTGCATTCCACTTTTATATAAAAAGATTTTTGAATATTTTTTCAACTTATCCTTGTCAAACATTGTCAATTTATATTAAAATAACAACATACAAAATATTTAGTCTTTTCAGAAAAGATGGAGGGATAGCCATGAAGAATTCACTTCTTCGTATTGAAAACTTGCAAACTTCCTTTCGTATACAAGATCAGTATCATGCAGCAGTTGATAATGTATCCTTAACTGTTCATGAAAATGAAATTGTTGCTATCGTTGGTGAGTCAGGATGCGGAAAAAGTGCACTTGCCCTTTCCATTATGCGACTGCATAATGAAGCAAATACAAAATTACAAGGGCAGCTTTACTATAGAGATAAGGACTTACTAAGCATGTCAACCGCCGAAATAAATAAAGTACGTGGTTCAAATATCGGAATGATTTTCCAAGAACCTCTTACAGCACTCGATCCTCTTATGACAGTTGGAAAACAAATCGAAGAAAACTTAGACTACCACACAAGCCTTTCAAAAGTTGAAAAGAAAGAACGCACCTTAGAACTACTTCATCAAGTTGGTATTCCAAAACCAGAACTTACATATAAACAATACCCACACGAATTATCTGGCGGAATGAGACAAAGAATTGTTATCGCAATTGCAATTGCTTGTAAGCCAGGGCTCATTATTGCAGATGAGCCAACAACTGCACTTGACGTAACCATTCAAGCGCAAATTTTAGATTTATTACGTTCCATTCAAGAACAAACGAAAATGGGCATCATCTTAATTACACACGATTTAAGCGTCGTGGCCGAAACCGCTGATCGTATCGTCGTTATGTATGCAGGACAAGTTGTAGAAACAGGAACAGTCGAAGAGATTTTTAATAACCCTCTTCATCCATATACTCGTTCCTTATTAAATTCAATCCCGTCTGCATCTGCTGAAAAAGAAAAATTACATGTTATTCAAGGCGTTGTACCGACATTAGCTAAGTTACCTCGCACAGGTTGTCGATTCCAAGCACGGATTCCATGGATTAGATCTGATCAACATGAAGAAAATCCCGTTTTACATGAAGTAAAACAAGACCATTGGGTACGTTGCACTTGCTACAAACATTTCAACTTCCAACATAAGAAAGGAGATGACGTAACTCATGGCACTGCTTAAAGTAGAAGATTTAAAAGTACACTTTCCAATTAAAGGTGGTGTTTTCGGCCGTACATTAGATTACGTTCGTGCTGTTGATGGCGTAAGCTTCGAACTACAACCTGGCGAAACATACGGAATCGTTGGGGAATCTGGGAGCGGCAAATCAACAACTGGAAAAGCAATTATGCACTTAACAAAAGCGACAGGCGGTAGCATTCATTTTAATAATAGAGATTTAACAAAATTAAGTCGCTCAGAACTAAGAGAACAACGAAAAGATATTCAGATGATTTTTCAAGATCCTTATTCATCCTTAAACCCGAAGAAACGTGTTATGGATATTATCGCTGAACCACTTCGAAATTTTGAGAAACTCTCACCTGATGAAGAGCGTAGAGCTGTTCAAGATTATCTTGATAAAGTTGGATTAAATCCTGAGTCTATGTATAAATACCCACATGAATTTTCCGGTGGACAAAGACAGCGGATTGGTATTGCACGCGCACTTACACTAAAACCGAAGCTTATTATCGCAGATGAACCTGTATCCGCGCTTGACGTGTCGGTACAAGCTCAAGTTTTAAACTTCTTGCAAGATTTACAATCTGAACTCGGACTAACATACCTATTTATTAGTCATGATTTAGGTGTAGTTCGCCATATGTGTGACCGTATCGGTGTTATGTATCGCGGACGCATTGTGGAAGAAGCAACTAGTGCTGAAATTTATAATAATCCACAGCACATCTATACGAAGCGCCTAATATCAGCTATTCCTGATATTCGTCCAGAAAACCGCGAGCAACAACGTAAATTGCGTCGTGAGGTAAGCGTTGAGTATGAGAAATCATACGAAAGTTATTTCAATGAAAATGGCCGTGCTTACGATTTAAAACCAATCTCGCCAACACACCGGGTGGCATTACCTTAAGGGAGTGATAAAACATGTGGAAATTTATATTACGCCGGGTTTTAGTTATGATACCGCAATTATTCATATTAAGCGTACTCGTCTTTACACTGGCTAAGGCAATGCCAGGTGATGCATTAAGTGGCGCTGAACTAGCAAACCCAAAAGCCGATCCAAAAGTGCTCGAAGAACAACGTGAAAAACTAGGTTTAAACGATCCTATTCCCACTCAATATGTAAGGTGGATTTCAAATGCTGTACAAGGGGATTTTGGTATTTCTTACGCACATAAAATAAAAGTAACAGATATTATCGGGGAACGTCTTGGCAATACCATACTGTTAGCTCTTCTTATTCTTATTCTTACTTACTTAATTGCTATTCCACTTGGAGTTATAAGTGGACGTTGGAATGATACGTGGGCTGATCGACTCATTACGCTCTATAACTTTTTAGGATTCGGTACACCACTATTTATTTTCGGGTTAGTAATGTTATTCTTATTCGGCTTTTTATATCCAATTTTCCCTACGAGTGGTAGCGTTGATCCACAAGTTGCAACAGGATCATTTGATTACTATTTAAGTAAATTCAATCATATGATTTTACCAGCTTTATCTGGGGCATTAATTGGAACTGTAGGAACTGTACAATATTTACGAAGTGAAATTATCGATACGAAACATAAAGATTTTGTACGCACAGTAAAAGCAAAAGGTGTACCAGAATCTAAAGTATATTCCAGACATATTTTAAGAAATTCATTTTTACCAATTGCAGCATTTTTAGGATATGAAATTACAGGTTTAGTTGGAGGCTCTATTATTCTAGAAAATATTTTCGGCTATCCAGGAATTGGACAACTATTTTTCCAATCTATCACTCAACGTGATTTCAGTGTCGTAACTGCTCTTGTATTATTTACTGGATTCGCAACGCTACTCGGGACTCTTCTTTCCGATATTATTCTAAGCATCGTTGATCCACGTATTCGTATTGATTAATGGAGGTGAAGAAACGTTATGTTAGCAAATCCTGAAAAACAAACTGAAGTCATTCATTACGAAAAGAGCCCCTCTGGTTTCTCCATTATGTGGCGAGAATTTCGTAAAGATAAACTAGCAATGTTTTCTCTATTCTTTTTAGCTTTAATATTAATAGCCGTTTACGCAACTTCATTTATTATGAAGCAAGAAGATATCGTCCGAGTCGATTTATTCGCTATTTATGACCCTCCTTCTGCTGAACATTGGTTAGGAACTGATTATGGAGGCCGTGATATTTTCGGACAATTAATTATTGGTACACGTAACTCCTTTACAGTTGGTTTAGCCATCACTCTTTTAGCAACCCTTATCGGTCTTACGACGGGACTAATTGCTGGCTATTTTGGAGGAGTTGTCGATAACATCATTATGCGTTTTATCGACTTTATGATGATTTTACCATTCTTAATGATTGTTATCGTGTTTATCTCACTCGTTCCAACTTTCAATATTACGACATTTATTCTCATAATGACCGCTTTCTTATGGGTCGGAAAAGCAAGGCTTATACGCTCTAAAGTATTGACTGAGAAAGAACTTGATTACGTATCTGCATCAAAAACATTAGGAACACCAAATTGGAAAATAATCTTCCAGCAAATATTACCTAATTTAAGTTCTATTATTATCGTAAATATCACATTAAATCTTGCTGGTAACATCGGAATTGAATCTAGTTTAACTTACTTAGGCTTCGGTCTACCAGAGAGCACACCAAGTCTTGGTACACTTGTAAGTTACGCAACTAACCCAGATGTATTACAAGAAAAGTGGTGGATTTGGTTACCCGCATCAATCATGATTTTAGTGTTGATGCTGTGTATAAATTTTATTGGTCAAGCGTTAAAGCGTGCGGCTGATGCGAGACAAAGAAAAGGATAAGGGGTGGAGAAGTTATGAACAAACCAAAACTGTACAAAGTATTAAGTACACTTGCTGCTTCAACATTATTACTATCTGCATGTGGGGGTGCTGATAGCGGTAGTAAAAAGGCAAACACAAAAAAAGTAGAAACAAATAAATTTAGTGCTGCTGTAAAAAATGACGGTAAAGAAATTAAAGACGGATCATTAACTTATGGACTCGTTTCAAATTCACCTTTCGCTGGTGTTTTAAGTAGGGTATTGTATGAAGTTGCTCCAGATTCAGAGATTATGGATTTCTTTGATGAACAATTATTAGCTACAGATAAAAACTGGGAAATTACAAATGACGGTGCTGCAACTTATACAATTTCTGAAGATAAAAAAACAATTACAATTAAAATTAAAGATAATGTAAAATGGCACGATGGTAATCCTGTAACAGCTGAGGATTTAGAATATTCTTACTTAATAATCGGTAATAGCAAATATACAGGTATCCGTTACGATACACAAATGCAAATGATTGAAGGTATGGAAGAATATCACAATGGAAAAGCTGACAAAATTTCTGGTATTAAAGTAGTCGATCCAAAAACAATTTCCATTACTTATAAAGAAGTAAACCCTTCACTAAAAACTGGTATTTGGACATATCCTACACCTAAAAAATATTTAGGTGATGTACCAATTGAAAAACTAGCTGAATCAGATAAAATCCGTCAAAATCCAATTGGATTCGGTCCATTTAAAGTGAAGAAAATCGTTCCTGGTGAATCAGTTGAGTATGAGCGTTTTGATGATTACTGGGGCGGCAAACCTAAGCTAAAAAATGTAACATTAAAAGTTGTAAATCCATCTATTGTTAGTGCATCTCTGAAAAAAGGTGATATTGATATTGCAGCAATTACTGCTGATCAATATCCGAACGTAAGTAAATTAAAAAACACACAACTAATTGGTAAAACTGACCTTGCTTACACTTATATCGGATTTAAGTTCGGACATATGGACAAAGCAAAGAATGAAGCTGTAATGGATAACGATAAGTTCAAAGACGTTCGTTTACGTCAAGCGATGGCACATGCAATTGATAGAGAAAAATTAGGAGAGAAAGTATATCACGGACTTCGCGTTCCAGCTAACTCTCCAATTCCACCATCTATGCCAAAGTACCATAATAATGATGTTGGTGCGTATAATTTCGATGTAAATAAAGCGAAAAAACTATTAGATGAAGCTGGGTATAAAGATAAAAATGGTGATGGATTCCGTGAAGATCCAAAAGGTAATGAATTGAAGATTAACTTCTTAACTAGTAGTGGTAGTGAAACAAGTGAACCGCTGGCTAAATTCTACATTCAATCTTGGAAAGATATCGGCTTAAAAGTAGAACTTGTTGATGGACGCTTACACGAATTTAATGCTATGCGTGACATGATTAAAAAAGATGATCCGAAGGTTGATATTTTTGCCGGTGCTTGGAACACTGGCTCTGACCCTGACCTTTCTGGCCTATGGGGCAAAAATGCCGGATTCAACTATCAACGCTGGGTAAATGATGAAAATACGAAGTTATTAGAAGCAGGATTATCAGAAAAAGCTACTGATGAAAAATATCGTAAAGAAGTATACGATAAATGGCAAAAATTAATTCATGACGAAGCACCGATGATTCCAATTCATTACACATTTGATTTAACAGGTGTTAATAAGCGCGTAAAAAATTATGATGTCAACACTAAAGTGAATCAAATAACTTCACATTGGAAAGACGTTACTGTAACAAGTGAGAAGCCAGAAGTAGAAAAATAAACATAAAAATAGCTCTTAGCATTTACATACATGCTAAGAGCTATTTTTTATTTTCATTGCTTTTCCTACTAATGATAACAACCAATTCCTTCCCTACTCTAATATTAAAAGATTTGATGAAATACCTTTATTAAAACAGCTAACGTAACAGATCCAGCAAATCCCCCTAAACAAATTAAGCTTACCCCTTGACTATATGACAAATTTTGAAATGATTTCATTGCTTCCATCCTCCCTATCTCCCCTTTGATACTTTTATTTTACCAATGGGAAAAATTTCATAACATCGATTTCTCTAACAACTAACTTACAAATTTGTAAGTTAACATCTTTTCAACTTATATATCTAGTATTTCCACAAATGAGAGTTATTTATACATAAAAAAGACCTCAGCTATACTAAGGTCTTTAGTTACATTTTATTTTATAATCATCACCGGACATTTCACTCGTTTTGCTATTTTATGACTTACACTACCAAGTACCATTTCTTGCAGTGTATTTAATCCTCTACTTCCCGCTATAACAAGATCTATATCTCCTGTATTTACATATTGCACAATTGTATCTCCAGGATCACCATGTAATATCGTAATTGTATAAGATATGTTCTCTTTCTTTAATAAAACTTCAATCTCTTTTAATTTATCTTTTCGACTAGCCGATATTGTTTCTAAATCTGTTTGACCTTGTATAATATCTGATTTTGCCGTTCTATTATCTACTACGTACACAACTTCAACATTTGTTTCTTCGCTACATTTCGCAATATATGTTGCATGTTCCGCTGCTCGAAGTGCATGTTCAGAACCGTCACATGCTAATATAATTTGTTTGTACATATGCTGAATCCCCTTTTCGTTATCCTACTCGTATTATATAATAAAGCCCCCTAAAAAGGAGGCTTTTAACTAGCAATTCTTTTATTATAAGTAGCTAAATTTGCAACAAGTTTTGAGCTACGTTCATTTAATCCTGTTATACTTACTTTCACACCACTTTGCTCATACTTTATGATAACTTTATCAATTGATGCCACCGCTGAATCATCCCATACGTGCGCATGAGTAAAATTCATTTCAATTTCTTTTACATCTTCATTAAATGAAAAATTATTTATGAAATCGGCTGTGGATGCAAAGAAAAGTTGACCGTGAATTTCGTATATTTTCTTATTTTCAATATATAAATGTTTCACGTGAATCTTTGCCATATTGAATGCAAATAACACCGCACTAATTACTGTTCCGATAATTACACCTACTGCTAAGTTATGTGTAATTAGGACAATCACAACTGTTACGATCATAACAAATGCGTTTCCTTTTGGTACTTTATGAATCGTTGTTACAGAGTTCCAATCAAACGTTCCGATTGAAACCATAATCATAACCGCAACTAAAGCTGCCATCGGAATATGAACGACATAATCTCCTAAAACGAATAGTAATACGATTAAAAATCCGCCCGCTACAAATGTTGATAGGCGACCTCGTCCACCTGATTTAATATTAATAACAGATTGACCGATCATTGCACATCCTGCCATTCCTCCGAAGAAACCAGCGACGATGTTTGCGATCCCTTGTCCGCGTGCCTCTTTATGCTTATTACTTTCTGTATGCGTCATATCATCTAAAACTGAAGCTGTTAATAAAGACTCTAGTAAACCAATAATTGCAAGCATAACTGCATAAGGTAAAATAATCCCTAATGTTTCTAATGTAAATGGCACATCAGGAATACTAAAGAACGGTAATTCTTTCGGTAGGCTTCCCATATCCCCTACTGTTTTCAACTGTAATCCGCTCATAAGTGCAATACTCGTCACAATAATAATTGAAATAAGCGTAGAAGGTACAACCGTTGTAATACGTGGAAATAAATATATAATTGCAAGTCCTAATACAACGAGTGCATACATTTGCCAAGTTGCATTTTTAAAATGCGGTAATTGCGCTGTAAAAACTAAAATTCCAAGTGAATTTAAAAAACCACTCATAACAGATTTCGGAACAAACTTCATAAATGAGCTCAGTTTGAACACGCCAAAAATAATTTGGACAATACCTGTTAATATTGTTGTAGCAAATAAATATTGCAAACCATGATCTTTAACGAGCGTTACCATTAATAATGCCATTGCACCTGTTGCAGCTGAAATCATCCCAGTTCTTCCGCCAACAAATGAAATGGTAACTGCAATACAAAAGGCTGCATATAGTCCAACTGTCGGATCCACGCCTGCAATAACAGAGAAAGCTATCGCTTCAGGGATTAACGCTAAAGCAACGACAATTCCTGATAACACGTCCCCTCTCACATTAGAAAACCAGTCATTTTTTATCGTTTGAAACAAAATATCACTCCTCTACTCCTTTATAATTTGATTTTCTCCATAAGAAAATCATGCCGACTGCACGAAGGATATTATATAACGAGTAGAAGATTCTTTGCTATGTAAAAGTTTCCTAAAGAAAAAGACGCTACCTTAGTAGCGTCTTTTCTCATTTCATTAATGTCCACCGTGTCCTTGACCACTTTCCTGAACAATTTCTAACCTCTCATCTAGTATTCCTTGTGTTTCAAATGAAATATCACTCGTACTTCCTAATAAGAAGCCATGATTATATGGTCCAAGTGTTGGATCATCTTTAAACTTCGGCTGAATAGTAGCAAGGAAGTCATACACTGGTTGTGAAGCTTTCCCTTCTTCTAACAAGACAACAGGTGCGTGTTTACCCATATGTGAAAAAGGTGCCCCAGCAACTGCTAAATCTGGTGTTTTGCTTGAAACAAATGATAAACCGTGACCAGGTTTTGTGAATCCCCAGCCAAATTTTGTTTTTTCATCTTTAAACTTCGCAAATGCGATAGAATTTTCTGTTGGAGTCTCACCGCTAATACGCGTTACTTTCCCGTATTTGCTTAACTCTTTTTCTACTTCTTTTGAAACGATTTTTTCTGGTCCTAGTACATATATATTTGCTTTATCTTTTCTCATCTTTAATGCCTCTATTGTCGTTTCTGGCACTTTATTCTTTTCTGTATAGAGTAGTGGTTCCGGCATATGAGAAATCCAGTTTACAGCGGGGGTTGTATATAAACGTCCTTCTTCTGCAGACGAACCGATAATAACACTATTTGGGTAGCTTCCTGTTATATCGGCATACTCCTTATCAACATCTTTCGCAAATATAGCTGGGTTCGTTTCTTTTATTTGTTTTATTTTATAACCTTTTAATTGTTCAAGCGCGCTAGTACCTACATCCCCCATCACCATAATTTGTGTTCCATCTTTCGTTCCGATTGGATTTAATCGTTTTATTTCTTTTAACGTCATTTCTGGTATTTTTTCTTTTTCTATAAATAAAATCGGTCCGTTATTCGGATGATGAATAAGGTCTGCACTCGCAATACCTAATTGCCACTCGCTCACTGGTACTAAAATAACAGCACCTGGCTGGTTCTCTTTATGGGTTGCTGGCCATATCGTTTGCGAAGTTAACACTGCCATTTGCAGGGGATCATTTGTATTTAACCTCGTCACATTTTTTAAACTTGTCGTTAATAAATCATTCGATGCCCCTTCGTTCATTTCTTTTGGCGCCGTTACCTCCTGATTCATTTTCATTTCCTTTTGCTCTGTTTTTTTCTCTTTTGTAGATTCATGGTTTTTATGGTCTGTATTCGTTTGTCCGCATGCAGCAAGACCAACTGCTGTAATTATTGTTATCCCAAAAATTCGGGTCATTTTTTTCACTATACCGCCTCCGTATTAATCATTTTTGAGCCAATATGATTACCTAAAATGTAATTTCAACTCCACAATAACAAGCAATTCTGAAGAAATTATGCAGACACATCATAATCTGCACCATTTCTTCATGATTTTGCATTACACTTTAAGTAACGATTATAAATATGGAGGGCTCTCTATGATTGATATACTGCTCGTAGACGATGAACCGAGAATGCTTGAATTATTAACTCTTTATCTTACTCCAATTGGATATAACTGCGTATGTGCGAATTCAGGAGAAGAAGCTATTTTACATATAGAAAATCGAAACTTTAAATTTGTTTTACTCGATATTATGATGCCAAAGATGGACGGATGGGAAACGTGCAAAAAAATCCGATCTTTTAGTAACATTCCTATCATTATGGTTACAGCTCGTGATCAAACAGTAGATGTCGTTCAAGGATTAAAACTCGGAGCCGATGATTACGTAACGAAACCTTTCCATGAAGAAGAACTTTTCGCAAGAATTGAAGCCGTTTTAAGACGTACAAATGAACATAAACAAATCCAATATCACGGTATTGTATGGGATGAAACAAAACACTTCGTTTCTGTCCATAATGAAGAGCTCCTTCTCACACCAATTGAATTTTCTTTACTCGGATTATTTTTACGCCATGTGAACTACGTATTAAACCGTGATCAGCTCATCGAACGAATTTGGGGGTTAAACACAAATACAGAAGATCGCACAGTCGATTCACATATTCGCAATTTACGTGATAAATTGCGAAAAGCACATTTCCCTATTGATCATCATTTAAAAACCGTGTATGGAGTAGGTTATCGATGGATTGATACTGAACAGTAAGGGGCAAAACGATGAAACGGATTTCAATTCAATTCGGATTTTATTTTTTAATTGTTACACTTTTAATTGAAAGTGTTCTCTTTATTTTGCTCTATTATAGTCTTGTAAACACTAGAGTAAATGAAGAAATGACAGCTTTATTAAAGCGAGGAAATAGTCACAGAGATGTCCTTGAAAAGTATTTTGATAAGCAAACAATCTCCCATGTTGCACTAATGGAATCCGAAGCCGAAACTACTGTTGTTATTACAAATGCAAATAAGGAGGTACTAGCTAAATCCAATGAAATAAATACTACTATAAAAAAGCATATTGAAAAGATGCAAACACGGACAGATCATGACGGAGCAATTATAGAGAATCATTGGAAAACATCTAATTATATATGTACAGTTAGCCCCATTGTAGTGGCTGGAAAAACGGAAGGCTACGTATATATGTTTCTCGGGACGGAATCAATCGAGGAAATGGTTAACGGGCTAACAAGACAATTCATTATTGCCGGAGTCATTACGTTTCTACTCACAGTCATCACAATTTTCCTATTATCACGTTTATTAACAAAACCATTGTTACACATGAAACATGCCACTGAAAAAATGAGTAAAGGCGATTTGTCCGTTTCGTTAACGACTACTCGAAATGATGAAATTGGTGAACTAGCATCATCTATTCAAACGCTCGCAAATGATTTACATTATATGAAAACAGAGCGAAGTGAATTTCTAGCAAGTGTTGCTCACGAATTACGAACACCGTTAACATACGTAAGAGGTTATGCTGACATTGCTTTAAAAGAAAGCACCTCTCCTGAACAACGTTTGCGATATTTATCAATTATAAAAGATGAGTCTGATTACATTACAAACTTAGTTCAAGATTTATTTTCACTTGCACAAATGGAACAACATAACTTTTCTATTCAAGTAAAGGAAGTGCATTTACACACCTTCCTTACTCGCATAGCTGAAAAAGTAAACGCCATGTATAAAGAAAGATACATTAAAGTTTCTTTCTCTTGTTCTCCTACATTGCTAGTCAACTTAGATGAACAGCGATTTGAACAAGTTATAGTAAACATTTTAAATAACGCTTATAGACATTCAAAAGAACATTCTCATATAAACATTTCTATTACAGAAGAACATAAACGTATCTCCATTACAATTGAAGATGAAGGCGAAGGTATTCCTCCTGAAGACCTCCCTCACATTTTCGACCGCTTTTATCGTGTTGATAAAGCTAGATCACGAGCTACAGGTGGAACTGGTTTAGGACTATCTATCGTGAAGGAAATTGTAGAGCTACACGGCGGGAATATTACAGTAACGAGTGAAGTCAATCACGGGTCTTGCTTTATAATTTCATTACCATCTATAAAGAAACACGACTATCATCAGTAGTCGTGTTTCTTTATCCCGCATTAACGGGCAGTAAGACCCCTACATCAAAATTCAGCGGAAGCAAAGAAGTTAGGTGGGGGATCAGCTGCCCGTAAAAGCCCGATTGGTTCAACTAATAATCAGTGGGAGATGAACAAAACCCCCACTGATTAAAGTTTCACTTTATCATTTTACTTTATAATATAAATTTACAAATTGCCCAAAACGTTTCGTATCCGTTAAAGTTAAATTAATTTCTGGATTCTTTTCTTTAAATAATGGGACACCCGAGCCTAATATATGCGGTGTAATCGTAACAATATATTCATCAATTAGATTATTTTTAAAGAATTCTCTCAGTAGCTCTCCTCCACCAACCATCCATATTTTAGATCCTTCTTGTGCTTTTAACCTTTTTGTAAACTCCACTACATCTTCATTTACAAATTCCACGTTTCCGTCTGAACCTTTTTCTGAACGAGAAAAAACATAACATGCTTTATCTAAGTACGGGAATGTTTCCGTATGCTCTACTACATAATCGTACGTTTTCTTTCCCATAATTATTGTATCAATCGTTTCGTACATTTCTGTATAACCGTTATCTCCCTCTCCTTCCGTTTCCATTAACCACTCTAAATCATCATTTTCTTTCGCAATATATCCATCTAAGCTCGCTGCTATAAATAAAACTATTTCACGTGACATATCTTTTCCTCCTTGCATCTCATCTTGATAACATATGATGTAAACAATATACTAACAATAAAACACGACAATTTATGTCATGTTAAAAAGAAAAGGTGATACATTTGTCAAAAGCTAAACGCTTATTAGATATTCTTATATTTGCTTCTGCGAAAAAAACATTTACAGCTCAAGAAATAGCTGATGAATTTAACATTTCCGTTCGTACGGTTCATAGATACATTTTAGATTTAAGTGATATGGGATTACCCATTTATGCTGAACAAGGTCGTAATGGAGGATATAAAGTATTAACAACTAGGGTCATTCCACCTATCTTATTTACGGAAGAAGAAGCGGTCTCCATCTTTTTTGCCTTTCAATCTTTAAGCTACTACAGAGACTTGCCTTTTAATACAGAAATCAATTCTGTCACTCATAAACTATATAGCTCTCTACAACATGAGGCGAAAGCGAAAGTTGATAAAATACGTTCTTATATCTCCTTTTGGAATCCGAAGAGAACAATTGAGACCCCACTTTTAAACAAAGTGTTAACAGCGGCTATTGAAAATAAAAATTTACACTTTCAATACGAATCTAAATCAGGGATAAAAACAAAACATGTTCATCCGATTGGTGTATATGCTCACGACGGGTTATGGTACTTACCGTCCTATGACTTCGGTAGAAAAAAAGTATTACTGTATCGCGTTGATCGTATTCTCTCAATATTATCGATGGAAGAAAATACAGATACATTCATGAATTTAGAAGAGTGGTTTGCCTCTAACTCTAACGTAGTACACAATCCTACTCAGTTACATGTTTTACTGACAACAGAAGGCGTACGCCAATGTAAAAGCGTTCCTTATCTTGAGGAATTCGTTATAGTAAACGAGGATGGGACAGGATATATAAATTCAACAATTGATAAAGGTGAGATTAACTTTATTACTCCTTTATTTTATAGACTTGGAAACGATGCAAAAGTTTTAGAACCGAAAGAATTGATAGATGGTTTACGTATACGTGCGAAAGAAGTTTTAAGTATGTATGAAGATTAAAAAGGCGTAAGAGAAATTCTTTTACACCTTTTTAGTGTGCAATATTTTCTCTATCTCTTCTTTTAACAACGTCTTTATTTCTTCCAAATTATGATTCTTCTTTTCCTCCGGTTGCACCGTATAAAACTCAGCAAACGAACGCTCTTTATATCTTGGTACGACATGCATATGGTAATGTGTTAACTCGTTAAATACTCCACCATTTTGACAAACTGTAATTCCATCTGGTTTATATAATGCCTTAATCGCTTTTGCAATCAGCTTAGAAGCATCCATAATTGATCTTGCTACAACGTCATCTAATTCGTCTACTTCTACAACATGCTGCTTTGGCACAATTAAAGTATGTCCTGGGTAGAAAGGCGCATGATCTAAAAAGCAAGTTACATAATCATCTTCATATACTTTATATATTTTTTCCTCTTCGTTTGCTAATTTACAACCTAAACAGTCCACTACACTTTCCCCTCTTTCTAAAAACATAAAAACGTGAGAATACGGCTCTCACGTTTTTATGTTTCATTTTATTAGTTCAATTGTTTCCGTAACCTTTATACTATCTTTTACAGATTGAACAATCGTACAATTTTTCACTGCAAGCTGCAATGCTTTGTCCAACTGCTCTTCTGTAATGTTTTCCGCTTTAATTTTATAGTGCAAATGAACACTTTCAACTGGTTTGGATAAAGCTTCACTTCTACCAATTTCAGTTTCGATCGTAAACGTATCGTATGTAATACGTTTCTTTTCTAAAATTGTTCGAAAGACAATTGCACTACATCCTGCGATAGAAGAAACGAGTAATTGTAACGGTGAATACCCGTTTTCTTTTCCAATCGCTAATTGAGCGTACGATAAATCTGCCTTTATATCATCGTGTTTGATTGTTAGTTTCATTTGTTTTGTCCATCTCCACTTTCATCGGTTTCTGCTGTTTCTTACTCATATAATAATAATATATATAGCAGAAAATGATAAATGGAATACCGCAGTATAACGCCATTCTTTGTTCAGGAATAAACGCTAAACTAATAACAACGATGCTATTTGTAATTAAAGCTAAAATTGGAACAATCGGATATAGTGGTGTTCTATACTTTAAGTCCTCTAACTTTCCTCCGCCTTTTATATACTGACTTCTAAAGCGAAGTTGCGATAGAGCAATAATGATCCAACTTGAAACAGCCGATAAACCAGCTATCGATAATAAGTACATGTATACTGTATCTTCTGCAAGGAAACTTGTGAATAGGGATAATCCAGCTACCGCAATCGTTACGACTAGCGCTGTAATTGGAATACCACGTTTATTTACTTTCTTGAAAGAAGTTGGTGCCATTCCTTCATTTGCAAGTGACCATAATATACGTGTCGCTGCATATAATCCAGAGTTCGCTACAGATAATAACGCAGTAATAATAACGAAGTTCATAATATCAGCTGCATATGGAATACCGATTTTATCAAATACAACTACGAATGGACTTTCAATTACGCCTGCTTCCTTCCAAGAAATTAATCCTACTAAAATTGTCATTGTTAAAATGAAGAATAACATAATACGCCATACTGTATTACGGATCGCACGTGGAATTGTTTTTTCTGGATTTTCACTTTCTCCCGCTGCAATTCCGATTAACTCTGTTCCTTGGAACGAGAAGTTAACTGTAATCATTGTAAGTAATACGGCAGCTAGTCCATTTGGGAAAAGTCCACCATCGCTTACAAAGTTAGAGAAAAGAGGTGCTGCTTCTTTTCCGTCATACGATATAAATCCTAATAATGCACTACCACCAAGAACAACAAATGCAAGGATTGTAATTACTTTAATACTAGAAAACCAAAATTCTAATTCGGCATAACTTTTTGCCGAAATTGCGTTTGAAGCATATAAAATAACGCCGAATACAAGGCACCATACCCAAACATCAACATTTGGAAACCATCTTTTCATCATTAAACCGATTGACGTTAATTCTAGTCCTACTGTTACTGCCCAGCCAAGCCAGTATAACCAGCCAATCATAAAGCCCGTTCCTGGTCCAATAAACTTCGTTGCATACTTTTGGAAAGATCCCGAAACCGGCATTGCTACCGTTAACTCTCCAAGACAAAGCATTGTTAAATACATAATAAATCCGCCTACTAAATATGAAAGGATGGCTCCCCCTGGTCCAGCCTGATTAATAGTGTAACCTGAGCCTAAGAAAAAACCAGTTCCGATTACACCACCTAGTGCGATCATAAATAAATGTCTACTCTTCATCGTACGATGTAATTTCTCATTCGTTGGTTGCTGCATCTAAATCCTCCCCCTACCATACCCCTATGTCTTGTTAAAATTTTCTGATAATAAAAATATACACGAAAGCGATTACATTTTCTATATAAAATTAAAACTTTTCTGATAAAATAATATAAAAAATCTAATTATTGCAAGATTTAGATTCTATTTAGAGGAAAATAAGGATAAACAAGGAAAAAACCCTTACATATATTGTAAGAGTCAACGAAGTTCTAACCTTCTCGATAAAATTGATAAACTATAATTTACGATAAAATACATACAAGCAACTACTATAAACGTCGGAATCATATAATTTACATTTTGCCCGCTAATAATTTGAGCATTATGAATAAGCTCTGGTAGTGATATAACGACTGCTAGCGCTGTATCTTTCAGCAATGAAATAAACTGACTGACAAGTGGCGGGACCATTCTTCTTAATGCTTGTGGCAAAATAATATGCCACAGCGCTTGAACATACGTTAATCCGGAAGACCTCGCTGCTTCGATTTGCCCTTTTTCGATAGATAATAGACCACTTCGAACAATTTCAGATATCATTGCAGCTTCAAATATTGTTAAAGCAACAATTGTAGCTGTTATAATTTCTAATTTCAAGCCTGCTTCTGGAAGTGCAAAATACGTGAAAAATATAATTAACAGTAGTGGTAAGTTTCGAATCACTTCAACGATAATTCCTAATATTTGTGAGACGACAGGTATTTTCGTGTAGCGCAATATTCCTATTACACTACCGATAATAAAGCTAAGTACAATTGCTACGAGCGCTACCTCTAACGTTATAAGTAATCCTTTTAATAAAAATAGAATATGATCCCCTGTAATTGCTCCCTTAAAATCCATTTACACCGCCTCCTTTGCCAAGCGTTTTTCTAAATAACGCACTAGCATACTGAGCGGAATTGTTAATATTAAATAAAACATCCCGACAAATATATAAACATCAAACGTAACAAACGTCTTCGTTGAAATTAAATCTCCTTGATACATTAAATCAGTACCAGCGATAATTCCGAGTATGGAAGAGTTTTTTACTAAATTGAGAAATTGATTTCCTAGAGGAGGAATTACGATTTTCATCGCTTGAGGTAAGACAACATAATACATCGCCTGTACATACGTTAACCCTGAAGACCTTGCTGCTTCCATCTGACCTTTCGCGACTGATAGAATACCAGCGCGAATGACTTCCGCAATAAAAGCTGCCGTATATACCGTAAGCGTAACTGTTCCTGCTACAAAACCATTTAAAGTAATTCCTATTACAGGTAAAGCGAAATAAAATATAAATGCAATTAATACGAGTGGAATATTTCTTACAAACTCTACAAAAGCTGATCCTACCCAATTTAAAATACGAATCGGTGCAATACGCATTACCGCCAAAATTACTCCTAAAATAAAGCTTCCTATTAATGCAATTACACTAGACATAACTGTATACTTAAAGCCTTCTAAATACATATCAATGTTATTCGTTAGTATAGAAAAATCAGGCACATATTCTCCCCTCTTTCTTTACAAGAAGAGGATGAGCATCCCTCATCCTCTCACTCTTATTATTTATTCCAATTAGTGTCACTTTATTTTTCTTGTTTTTGACCGATCCATTTTTCATATAATTTATCGTATTCTCCATTAGCTTTCATATCTTTTAATAAACTATTAATCTCTTTTGTTAAATCCTCTGCACCCTTCTGCACTGCAATTCCGTACGGTTCATCCGTAAAAATTTTCCCTACAACTTCATAATTAGAATCTTGTTTTGCCATTCCGTAAAGAATTGCATTATCTGTCGTTAAAACATCACCTTTCCCCGCTTTTAACGCTGTAAATGCCTCACTATAATTTTCAAATTCTAATACAGTCGCTTCTGGTGACTTTTGACGAATGTTATTTGTAGATGTTGAGCCTTTTACAGCTAATACTTTCACACCTTGTTTTATATCATCAATACTCTTAATATTGCTTCCTTTTTTCACAAGTAACGATTGCCCTGCTTTAAAATATACATCTGAAAAATCAACTTCTTTTTTACGTTCTTCCGTAATTGTCATTGTTGCGATAATTGCATCAATATCACCATTTTTCAGTAGTGGAATACGTGTTTTAGATGTTACTTCTTTCAACTCTAGTTTCTTTTCGTCCCCAAGAATTTTTTTCGCAAGTGCCTTCGCGATATCAACATCGAATCCTTCTACTTGCCCTGTTGAAGGATTTTTTAATCCAAATAAATTCGTATCATTCTTCACCCCAACTACTAATTTCCCTCGTTTCTTAATTTGCTCAACAGCCCCGCCTTGCTTCGTATTTGTTTCCTTTGCCTCATCTTTTTTACTTCCGCATCCAGCAACAACAAGCACGAATAAACATGAAAATACGATTAAAGTAAATAACTTTTTCATTTTAAGCATGAAATTCCTCCTCTAATGATTTAGCACCCGACTTAAAAATAAACGAGCTCTTTCTTGTTCAGGATTTGCAAAAAATTGTGCCGGTGTTGTATCTTCAATAATTTGACCATCATCCATAAATAAAATCCGATCTGCTACTTCTCGTGCAAATCCCATTTCATGCGTGACAACGACCATTGTCATCCCTTCTTTAGCTAGCGTTTTCATAACATCAAGTACTTCCCCGATCATCTCTGGATCAAGAGCAGACGTAGGCTCATCGAACAGCATAATTTCCGGCTGCATCGCAAGTCCTCTAGCAATTGCTACCCTTTGCTGTTGTCCTCCGGATAATTGATGCGGATATACATTAGCCTTCTCCGGGATTCCTACTTTCTCTAAATAAAACATTGCTGTTTTCTCTGCTTCTTCTTTGGAAACTTTATTTACTTTAATCGGTGCTAGTGTAATATTTTGCAGAACTGTTTTATGTGGGTATAAATAAAAATGTTGAAAGACCATCCCAATATTTCGCCGCAATTCATTCATGTCCGTTTTTTTATTGTGTACCTCTGTATTTTGTACAATTAATTCTCCATCTGTAATTGCCTCTAATTGATTTATACATCGAAGTAATGTACTTTTTCCTGATCCTGAAGGCCCGACAACTACTACCACTTCGCCTTTTTTCACTTGCACATTAATATTTTTCAAAACTTGAAAGTTACCATAATATTTATTTACATTACGAAATTCTATCAACATACTCCCCCCTTCCCCTAACAACGCATGTACATTCTTTTTATATTCAAAAATAGGCAAAAAAATAACTTTCAGCTTCAATTTGTCCATAAAAAAAGAGCAAAGATCGCTCCCTTTGCTCCTTCATTTCTATCCTATTAAGATACTTCTTCTTTCTTATCTTTCCCGTACTCATGCTCCCAGAAATCAGCATTTTTAATTCCTAATTCCTGCGGATCAAATACTGGATCTTTCCCTTCTTTTTTCTGCTTTTCATAGTCTTTTAATGCGATCAATGCTGGTTTTTGTAGTAGTAAAATCGCGATAATGTTAACCCATGCCATAATCCCTACACCAATGTCACCTAAAGCCCATGCTGTTGCAGCTGTTTTTACACAACCATAGAATACGACTCCTAAGAATACAAATTTTAGTACGATGGACATCCAAGGACGGTCTTTATCACGATTTAAGTATGCAATATTCGTTTCTGCAATGTAGTAATACGCCATAATTGTTGTAAACGCGAAGAATAGTAAAGAGATTGCAACGAAGCCATTTCCAAATCCAGGGAAAACGGATTCTACTGCTGCCTGTGTATAACCAGGACCCGGCTGTGCACCATTTAATTTATTGACGATAAAGTTTTTTCCGCTTGCATCAAATACGTTATACATGCCTGTAATAATCATCATAAATGCTGTTGCTGAACAAACAAATAATGTATCAATGTAAACGGAAAATGCTTGCACTAAACCTTGCTTAGCTGGATGTGATACTTCAGCTGCAGCTGCTGCGTGTGGTCCAGTTCCTTGTCCTGCTTCATTGGAATAAATACCACGTTTTACCCCCCAAGAAATTGCTAAACCGATAATACCACCGAAAGCAGCTTCTAATGCAAATGCACTTCTTATAATTAACATAAATGCTTCTGGCAATTTTTCAATATTCATAGCAACAATGACGCAAGCTACTAAAATATAACCAAGCGCCATAAATGGCACTACAACTTGCGCTACGTTAACAATTCGCTTAACTCCACCAAAAATAATAAGCGCTAATGCCGCTACTAATACCGCTCCAGATACAGAAGTATTAATACCGAAAGCTGTTTCCAAACTTACAGCAATACTATTTGCTTGTACACCTGGTAATAAAAGTCCTGTTGCAAGAATTGTTGCTGCAACGAATACTAATGCATACCATTTAACCCCTAACCCTTTTTCAATGTAATAAGCTGGACCACCACGGAATTGCCCTTGATGCTTCGTCTTATATATTTGTGCAAGTGTCGATTCTACATAAGCAGAACCTGCTCCTAGAAAAGCTACCGCCCACATCCAAAAGACAGCTCCTGGACCACCAAATGCAACAGCCGTTGCAACACCCGCAATATTTCCTGTTCCAACGCGCCCTGATAAAGAAAGTGCTAACGCCTGGAACGAAGAAACACCAGCATCCGATTTTTCTCCTTGAAATGTAAGCTTCACCATTTCTCCTACATGCCTTACTTGTAAAAACCTCGTTCGAATGGAAAAATATAAACCTGCTCCTAAACATAAATAAACAAGTGCTGGACTCCAAACAATATTATTGATCCAACTTACGATAGCTTCCAACATTCCCCCTCCTCTTTTATAAAGAATATTCAGAATATATATAAAATTATAAGTGTATACCGAATCTATAACAATATTATTTTAATAAAGTAAACATATTTTTGTATAAAAAAACAAAGTATATATTTATTTTATATACTTTGTTTTAACATGAATGTATTATATATTCACAATCGATTCTCTTTTTATAATTCTTTCATAGAGTTGTTCAGCTAGTTCCCTGAAATGATCTGGCATATCTTTCCCTTTAAATTTCTTTTGGAGCGTGCCGTACAAACCTATATCACGTAAACGTAAAAATAACGGTAACGATTCATACCAACTATCCGCCAGCCTATGTTCATATTCGTATCCTTTTCTTAACACTTGTAACTGTTTACGAGCGAATGTCGTCTTCTCCTCCACTGTCCACGGTGTAAAAAGAACAGAGTAATAAAGGACCATTGCCAAATCATGAATGAAATAATTATAGGCCGCATCATCAAAATCAAAGATTGTTAACTCATTTCCATCATAATGAAAATTGCCTGGATGAATATCACCATGCATAAGTCCGAATGTTTCTCTTTCAATTGGAAGAGCCTTTATTTCCTCCATTAATACAGCAGCAATCTCTTTCAC
Source organism: Bacillus sp. 22475 (assembly GCF_052044835.1). Classification (NCBI taxonomy): domain Bacteria; kingdom Bacillati; phylum Bacillota; class Bacilli; order Caryophanales; family Bacillaceae; genus Bacillus; species Bacillus sp. 22475. The sequence continues at coordinate 88,404 of NZ_JBQENW010000007.1, forward strand.
TTTCTCATCTTCTAATTCATTAACAATACTACTTTCATCCTCTTCCCACGTATCACGGTAGTCTGTTTTAGGGTAATTCATTGTAAGACGGTGCAATTGTCCAATCGCTTTTCCCCACGCTTCAAAGTAAGCATTTCCCCAATAAGGCGATTCTTCTCCTTTTACTTGCTCACCTTTTGCGTATGTAAATAAAGACACGAAAAAGAACGTTCCATCCTCTGCTACGATTTCTTCTACGAGATTTCGAGACGTTGAATAAAGAGGTCCTGCTACCTTTGCCCCGTTCTCCGCAACATATCGTAAAAAATCTAGTTCAGCCTCTACCTCTTGTTTAGAGCGATGAGAAGAATGTGTTAAACGTAATACGTAATCTTCATCATTATCACCCTTCGCCTTAAAAATATAATTCTCAAAATCTCCAAGTGGATTTTCTTCCACTGTTACATGAAATTCCCTTGCCGCTCTTGCTAAAATTTCCTTTGTAAAAACACGTTCAACCGTTATTTCCATATGTATCCCTCCTATATATCTTCTTAATTCGACACAAATGTGAGAAGTACTGCTATGAAATTGAATAATGCACAAAAGACAATGTAACGTAACTTTCAACCCTCTTTTTTAAAAAAATAATTCAAGCATAAATTTCTCACAAACGACAAAAATTAACAGAAACAATTGCACTTTAAAAGAGGTGGAAATTATGACAGAGAAAAAAGAACAACAAGAGAGTAAAAAACAAAAGCATATGTTTCCATCACTTCCGGAGAACATTAATTACATTGAAAACAAACTTTCCCATTCAGATGATATAAAAAAATTAGATATCCCTTTTCAAAACGGAAAAGGAACGATTATATATATCGAATCTTTAGCAGATCCAAATTTAATTCATCAATTGGCTCTTGAGCCTTTATTAACACGGTCAGATTTAAATTTAGATAAAGCTTTTTCTACATTAAATATGAAAAAAGAAACGAATTTAAATTACGGGGTGCAGCTTTTATTACAAGGAAAATCATTATATTTCCATGAGCAAGTCGAAAGCTTTTGTATTTTTGAAACAGCTCTATCTTTAAAAAGAGATATAACAGAGCCTGATAATGAAGGTATTGTACGTGGACCGCATACTGGTTTTGTAGAAGATTTAGCAACGAATTTAGCCTCTATTCGTAAACTCATTAAGAGTCCAAATGTAGTTGTTAAATATTTTACACTCGGTGAAGAAATGCACACGAAAGTAGCTATTGCTTATATTCAAAATATAGCTAATGATGATCTCGTTACTGAAGTAAAAAGAAGGCTAGAAACTATTAAAACCGATTCCCTTATGGCACCAGGTTATATACAAGAATTTATAGAAGATAATTCTTTCTCGCCATTTCCACAACAATTAAATACAGAGCGGCCAGATAGAACTGTCGCTAATTTAATGGAGGGCCGAGTTGCTATTTTATCTGACGGAGATCCAACAGCTCTTATCGTTCCTGTTACGTTATTCGCTTTCTATCAATCACCAGATGACTATAATAACCGCTGGATTGTTGGTTCTTTCGTCCGAATGATTCGCCTAGTGAGCTTTTTAATTGCATTTCTCCTACCAGCTATATATATCGCAACCGTCGCTTTTCATCCTGATGTGTTGCCACTCGAGCTCGTTTATACAATTAAGGCTTCATTAGAAAAAGTACCTCTCCCTCCCATTTTTGAGGCTCTCTTAATGGAATTGATTTTCGAACTATTACGGGAAGCTGGTATTCGCTTGCCAAGCCGAGTTGGACAAACAATCGGTATTGTAGGTGGTTTAGTAATTGGTGATGCGATTGTAAAAGCCGGACTCGTTTCTTACACAATGATTATCGTTGTAGCTTTAACTGCAATCTCATCTTTTCTCGTTCCATCAAATGATATGAGTTCAGCAGTTCGAATTCTTCGTTTTCCGTTAATGCTTCTTGCTGCCATATTCGGATATGTAGGAATATCATTCGGTCTAATTATAACTTTCGTTCACTTATGTCAGCTTCATTCGTTTCATACACCATATCTTTCTCCTGTTGCCCCGATGCGGATCAAAGATATGAAAGATTCTTTTGTAAGACTTCCAATTTGGTCATTTTGGGAACGACCACATGATCCAAAACCGAAAAAAACGCAACGACAACATGTAACGAGAGAGGATGAGGACGGTGACAAACACGCAAAGTAAAATTTCACTTGTTCAATTTACCTTTTTCGTTATTCAATGCCAAATTGGGGTCGGTATACTTTCTTTACCAAATCGTCTTCACCCGATAGCGAAAGGTGGCGGATGGATTTCTGCTCTCATCGCTGGGCTTGCGATTCAACTTATCATTTTACTTATGTGGTTTTTATTAAGAAGATTTCCTGATGCAACTATGTATGAAATTTCTTCTATAATGTTTGATAATAAATTCGGAAAACTATTAGGTTTTTCATATGTTCTTTATTTTACTCTTATCGGTATGACAGTTATGTTAAATGCTTGTAATGTCATTAAAGTATGGGTTTTGCAAGCAACCCCTTGGTCTGCAATTCTCATCCTATTTACAATAGCTTGCTGCTATGTAGCCTATAATACATTTAAAGTAATTGTAAGATTTTATGTCATGGCTTCTATTCTCATTTTGCCCATGGCTCTTTTAATTGCACTAGGGTTTTCACGAGCTGATTTTTCTTATATTTTTCCCATTACAGAAGCTGGATGGTGGAATATTATTCAAGCATCAAAGGAAACCATTACAGCTATGTATGGTTTTGAAATTATTCTGATCGCTTTTCCAAAAGTAAATGGGAATCCTGTTGCACGGCTAAAGGCCATTTCTATCGCTAATGGATTTGTAACTCTTTTTTACACTTTTACCGTTTGGATTTGCTTTATCGTATTTAGTCCAAAACAAGTTGAGCTTATTCCAGAACCAGTTGCTTACTTATTGCGCTCTCTCCATATTGGGATTATAGATCGAACAGACCTAATTTTCATTCCAATTTGGATGATAACTGTTGTAGCCTCCATTGCTAGTTATTATTGTGCTGCTTCAATAGGAATTGGACATATATTCAATCTTGCTAATCATAAAAAAGCTGTTCCAATCGTTGGTATTATTGCTTTTAGTGTAGCCTTATTTATAGATACACCTGAGGAGCTTAAAGTACTTGCTACATTTACTGATAAATTCACCTATATTTTTATAGTAATTCTACCTTTTTTATTTCTTCTCTATTCCTTATTCAGAAATAAGAAAGGAGCTCCATATGCACAAAAAAACAATTAAATTATGTAGCATATTGTGCGCTAGCTCACTTCTTTCTGGTTGTTGGGATCAAGAACCTTTAAGAGATGCGAGATTAGCTTATAGTATTGGCTTTGATATTACAGAAGAAAATAAACTGCAGCAAACCATTGAGCTCGTAAAGAGTTCGAGTGGGGATCAATCTTCATTTAAAAATGAAGTACATTCAGCAACTGGCTATAACATACGTGATACAAGTGATTCTTTGAGAAAAAACGTTACTGGTAATATTCGTTATTTCAAATATGGAGTAGAACTATTGGGAACGAAAATCCAAAAGAAAGGCATACTCCCTTATTTAGACGTTGGATTTAGAGACCCAACAAATCCAACCGCATTAGTAAAACTTATATCAGTAGATGGGGAAACGGATAAAATACTTGCCCAAAAGAAGGTAGGAAATTTATTAATTGGAGACTTTTTAAAGAAAAAAGTACAGAGTTTAGAAGACATGAGTATATTTCCAGAGGAAACTTTAGAAACGGCCGCTACAAAAATGTTAGATCCCGGAAAAGATTTCACCCTCCCATCTATAAAGCTAAAAGGAAAAGAAGTTGTAACCAATGGGATAGCTCTATTTAACAAGGATAAATTAACTGGACTTTTACCTTTACGCCAATCAGTACTCTTCGTATTACTAACTGATAAAATGGGGAAAAGCGCTCGCATAACCCAAAAACTTACAAATAACGATTCATCTAGTACATCTGACTATCTTACAATTGAAGTAAGTAATCGAAAGTTAAAACGAGACTTAAAAATAACAACAGATAAAAAAGGAAATGTTTATGCTCATATTAAGCTCCAACTAAAAGTTATAGCGCTTGAAGCTCCGAGAGATAATCTTTACAAAATGGATGAAAGAAAAAAACTAAATAAAGAATTGTCTAAACAACTTACGAAAGAAGCTAAAAAGATAACGAAAAAGTTACAAAAAGCAAACTGTGATGCTTTCGGTATCGGCAGACACCTTATCGCCTATCACCCTGACTTATGGAAGAAGAAAAATTGGAATAAAGATTATGCAAAAGTAAAATTCAAACCTGAGGTAGAGGTAAACATTTTGTACAGTGGTGTCCTAAAATAAAAAGGTTGTATGCCCATGCGGCATACAACCTTTTTATTTCGTATATCGATACACAATTGACTCATATGGTCTTAAGTTAAGCTTTGCAATATCCTTGCTGGCATCTTTATAATTCGACAGTAGTACTTCTTGTTTCATTCCATCTAATTGAACGTGCGCTGGTACAGAGTACGTTATTTCTTCTCCATAGAAGTTATTTATAACAAGTAGTACTTCACTTTCTGTAGTACGAGTATATGCCCAAATCTTAGGATGATTTTTATCTAAGATAGCATATTCTCCTTCTGTAATTACATCATACGTTTTTCTAAGTTCTATTAATTTTTTATAATGATAAAATACAGACTCTTTATCTTCTAATGCCTTCTCTACGTTTATTTCTTTAAAGTTTTCAGCCGCTGAAATCCAAGGTGTACTTGTTGTAAAACCACTGTTCATCTCTTCATTCCACTGCATTGGAGTGCGAGAGTTGTCACGAGATTTTTGCTTTAAAATCCCTATAATCTCTTCTTTTGATAGCCCTTCTTTTAGCTTTATATCGTATATATTTAACGATTCCACATCACGATATTGCTCGATGGACTCAAATTTAGGATTCGTCATACCGATTTCTTCCCCTTGATAAATATAAGGCGTTCCTTGCAGCATGTGCATGGCTGTCGCTAACATTTTTGCAGATTCGTTTCGGTACTTTCCATCATCACCAAAGCGTGACACGATGCGAGGCTGGTCATGATTACACCAAAATAAAGCATTCCATCCTCCGCCCTTTTGCATTTCAATTTGCCAGTTAGACATAATCTCTTTTAATTTAATAAAATCAAACTCTGCTTTTGTCCACTTATCACCATTCGGATAATCTACTTTTAAATGATGGAAACTAAACGTCATGCTTAGTTCATTGCGCTCAGGGTTAGAATATTTAATACAATTATCAATTGTCGTAGATGACATTTCTCCAACTGTAATTACATCTTTTCCTTCAAAAACATTTCGGTTCATCTCTTGTAAATATTCATGAACACGCGGACCATCTGTATAATACTTGCGTCCATCACTTGTCGCAGTACGACCTTCATCGTTTAAGAAGCATTGGTCTTTTGAAATTAAGTTAATGACATCTAATCGAAATCCTGTTACCCCTTTATCCAGCCAAAAACGCATCATATCATATACTTCTTCACGAAGTTTTTCATTTTCCCAATTTAAATCAGCTTGTGTTTCATCAAATAAATGTAAATAATATTGCTCCGTCTTCTCATCATATTTCCAAGCAGATCCACCAAACTTAGACTGCCAATTATTTTTTTCATTACGCCAAATATAGTAATTACGATATGGACTATTTTTATCTTCCTTCGCTTCTTTAAACCACTTATGTTCAGTCGAACTATGATTTACAACAATATCAAGCATAATCTCAATGTTACGTACTTTCGATTCTGCTAAAAGTTCTTCAAACTCTTCCATCGTTCCGTAAGATGGATCAATGCTGTAGTAATCACTTACATCATATCCATTATCATTTTGTGGTGATTGGTATATCGGTGTTAACCATATATAATCCACTCCGAGTTCTTTTAAATAATCTAGTTTCTCTGTAACTCCTTTTATATCCCCGGTTTCTCTATTGTAATAACTATTAAAGCTCTTCGGATAAATTTGATAGACTACACTTTTATGCCAATCCTTCATGTTTAACTTCCTCCTACTTCTGTTTGACTCTTTTTGCAAATAACCATGTTAAAGTAAATGGGATTACAACTGCAATAATCATTCCGACAATAAACATTGGAATCGATTTCGGAATGATAGAAATAAATGCTGGTAATCCGCCAATTCCGATAGCAGGTGCTAATACACCATTTAACGTAATAAATATAGCTGCAATAGCCGATCCAATAATCGCTGCATAGAACGGGAACTTATTTCGTAAATTCACACCAAACATCGCTGGTTCTGTAATACCGAAGTATGCTGAAATGGCTGATGTCGATGCCATACTTTTATCATTTTGATTTTTAGAAATCCAGAACATCGCAAGTGCCGCACTACCTTGCGCAATGTTAGAAAGAGCGATCATCGGCCAAATAAATGTACCTCCATGCTGTGCAATCAATTGTAAATCAATTGCAATAAACATATGATGCATACCTGTAATTACGAGCGGTGCATATAATGCTCCAAATAATACTGCTCCAACTACTGGTACTGTTTCATATACACCTACTAATCCTACTGTTAATAAATCTCCGATATGACGTGTAACCGGACCGATAATTCCTAATGCTAACACACCTGTCACAACGATTGTTGTAATTGGTACAACTAATAATTGAATTGCATTTGGTACATGTTTCTTTAAGAAAATTTCCACTTTACTTAATACAAATGCTGCTACTAAAACAGGTAAAATTTGTCCTTGATATCCTACCTTCTCAATTTGGAACAGTCCTAAAATATTGAAGTACTCAATCTTTTGACCCTCTAAACCAGTCGCTGCTTTTCCATAGTCCCAAGCGTTTAATAAGGCCGGGTGTACAAGCATTAATCCCATAACAATCCCTAGTATTGGACTACCACCAAAACGCTTCGTTGCTGACCACCCGACAAGTGCTGGTAAGAATACGAATGCTGTATTGGCCATCATATTAATTAAATCCCAAAGCCCGCCTAAGTTCGGATAAACATCTAATAAATTTTTCCCATCAAAAAATAAGTCCTTTGCCCCTAATAGATTGTTAATACCCATTAGTAAACCAGCTGTTACGATCGCTGGTAGTATCGGCATAAATACATCCGAAAATATTTTTACAAACTTTTGAGCTGGATTTAACTTCTGATTTCCAGAGTCTTTTACGTCAGCTACAGTCGATTCTTTCATACCTGCAAGCGTTATCAATTCAGCGTAAACACGATCTACATCCCCTGGACCAATTACAACTTGAAATATACCAGCGTTATGAAACGCTCCTTTCACTAATGAAACAGACTGTAATTTATCATTATCTATTTTACTTTCATCTTTTAAAGCGATACGGAGCCTCGTCACACAATGTGCAGCTTGTTCAATATTGTCTTTCCCACCAATATACTGCAACACTTCCTCTGCTGTTTTACGATAGTCTTTCCCCATATTCCCGTCCCTCTTTTCTTTTTTTGATACCGTTTACAATTACATATTAACTCGTATATATAAGTTAGTCAACACTCGTATATACGAGTTTGTGTTTTTTTATAAAAAAAGAGATGAAACAATATTTTGTTCCACCTCTTTACTTCCTGCGTGCCACATCCGAAAAGTGAAAAATATCTAAACGGTGGCGTGATTCTGTATATTCAAACTGACTTCCATCATACAAATGTGTAAAGTTTTTCACAACGACAACATAGTCTGTTCCATTTAAATCTAAATACTTTCTGTCATCCTCTGTACATGGCTGTACTTCAATTACCCTCTGCGAATAACTAATGTGTAGCCCAAGCTCTTTCTCGATGTATTTATAAATCGATGCAGTTGCAATTTCTTTCGTTAATCCTGGAATAAACTCAGATACGAAATGATTTATATCTAAAATTACTTTTTCTCCATCAATATTTCGTACACGTTTAATATGGTCAATCTCTGTTTTTTCTTTTACATTTAATAATTTCGCAATTTCTTTTGTGGCTTTTTCTTTGCCCATTTCCACAACTTCTGTAATACAATGACGTCCTAAACGTTCATTTTCTTCTTGGAAACTTACAATACCGCCAAAATTAAATTCAATATTTTTTCGCTTTAAAACAAAAACACCTTTTCCATGAATTTTTTGCACATATCCACGCTCTTGCAGTAAATCTACCGCTTTTCTTACCGTTCCTCGGCTTGCCTCATACTGCTTCATTAATTCTGTTTCTGATGGGATTTTGCATCCCTCTTTTAATTGTTTATTATCAATAGATTTACTGATTTCTGTATAAATTTGTTCATACTTACTCATCATCTACAATAGCCCCTTGTCACCTTCTAATTCTATATGTATTATAACATGCTTCACTCTTCTGCCAATCTCTCACTTATTTTCCAGTACAAGAAAAATATAGGTAAATATTTAATCTTTAAAACGTATTTTTATAAAAATTTTTATATTTTTCTTTTCATTCAAAAAAACATGTAGTATACTAACTTCAAAATCAGAGGAGAAAGGGAGCAAAGAACTATGCTTACTTATACAACAACTGTAGTTACATTTGCACAAAAACATCATCATCATACGTAACCCTTGAAACCTAGCGGAAAAATTACGCGTAGGTACAAGGGTTATTCCCGTTGTACCTACGTTAGGCAAAGAGCCATGTAGGTATTTTTTATCTACATGGCTCTTTTTTTATTGTCAAAAAGCTAGTAAAAAATGATGTTTAAGCAAAACTTACTACAAAGGAGTTAACAAAAATGGAAACGAAAAAATGGGGATTATGGGTTTTAACAGCATTTGTTATCGGGAATATGGTTGGCGGTGGCGTATTTATGCTTCCAGCAAATTTAGCACAAGTATCAGGTCCGATGGGTTCTACACTCGCATGGAGTATTACAGGACTTGGCGTATTTATGATTGCACTTGTATTTGGAAATTTAGCGATTCGGAAACCAGAATTAAAAGCTGGACCACAAAGCTATGCTCAAGCTATGTTTCCTTCAAAAAAAGCTGGTAAAGTTGCAGGATATAGTATGGCATGGGGATATTGGGCTGCTAACTGGGCTGCAACAGCATCTGTTATTATTTCCTTTGCTGGATATTTATCAACATTCTTTCCAGTTTTACAAAGTAAGCAAATTCTTTTCTCAATAAATGGATTTTCACTGGAACTCGGAAAAGGATTAACTTTCCTCGTATGTAGCCTTATGCTGTGGGGAATTCAATATATTCTTTCTCAAAATATTGATCGAGCTGGAAACATGAATCTACTTGCTACCATTGCAAAAATTATCGGATTTACAATGTTTATCGTAATTACATTATTCATTTTCAATGCCTCTAATTTCGGAGACGGTCAAACCTTTATGAATGAAGCAGGACAATCCATCTCGTTAGGTGGACAAATCAATTCAGCTGCTATTGCAACACTCTGGGCATTTATCGGTATTGAATCAGCAGTTATGCTTTCTAATCGTGCAAAATCACAGCGCGATGTAAAAAAAGCTACGATTTTCGGATTAATTATCGCTCTTCTTATTTACATGTCAATTACTTTACTTACAATGGGAGCTCTTCCGCAAGATGCTTTAAAAGAGTCTCAAAAACCATTAGTAGACGCATTAAATTTAGCAATTGGAAATAAAGGCGCATATATCATGGCTTTACTCGCTCTTATATCTTTATTTGGATCTACAGTTGGCTGGATTGTTGTTAGTTCAGAAGTACCTTACCAGGCAGCAAAGAATGGACTTTTCCCTAAGTTTTTCGGGAAAACAAATAAAAAAGGTAGTCCTTCAAAATCATTATTGATTACAAATGTAATGACGCAAATCTTCTTATTTTCAACGATTTCTGGTACTGTTTCAGAAGCGTATAGTTTCGCTATCGTCGTAGCAACATTAGCCTATTTAATTCCATACCTTGTTTCTACTCTGTACCAATTCAAACTGGTTATTACAGGAGAAACGTATGATATAATGCCTGGTTCTCGAATAAAGGACGGAATCATCACTACATTAGCATTTGTATACTCAATTTGGGTTATCAAAACAGGAACTGCTGACTTAAAAACGTTCTTCTTAGGAATTGGATTGTTCGTATTAGGTCTTATTCTTTATCCTGTACTAATGAAAGACTCACAAAAAACGGATTAAATAAAGAGAAGCTACTGGCTTCTCTTTTTTATTAGAAATCTGTAATTAACTTTTCTTTTAGCTCTCCTACAGATAAAGGTTTCGCATAATAAAATCCCTGTACATAATCACAGCTCATTGATTGTAATAAACTCTCTTGTTCTACTGTTTCTACCCCTTCAGCAACTACTGCTAAATTTAAACTATGAGCAATTTCAATAACGGATTTTACAATCGTTCGTTCTGGCTGTGCGTGATCATAATGAAATTCACGAATAAAATTACGATCAATTTTTACAATATCCAGTGGTAGTTGTTTTAAATAATATAAGGAAGAATAGCCAGTTCCGAAATCATCCAAAGCAATTAAAACACCCATATTTCTTAATTCTTGTAATGTAGCAATAATATAATCAAAATGGCGGACTGCAATGCTTTCCGTTATTTCTAATATTAAACGGTTCGGAGGGAAACCAGTTCTCTTTAAAATGCTACGTACTGACAAAATAAAACGTTTCTGCATTAATTGTTGTATAGATAAATTCACAGATAACTTTAGTCCTTCTTGATAATTTGGCAATGTTTTAAACAAGCGACATGATTTTTCTAATACCCAGTCTCCTAGTTTTATAATAAGTCCAGACTCTTCAGCTACAGGGATAAATTCGCTTGGTGAAATAGGTCCGTCTTCTGTCATACAACGTACTAGAGCTTCTATACCAGAATATCTCTTCGTTTTCAAATCAATGATAGGCTGCAATGCTACATCTAACTCTTCATCACGAATTGCCTTTTGCAAAGCAAACTCAACTTTCATTCTACGATTTATTTTCGCGCGTAGCTCATCTGTAAAGAAACACGCAGCGTTTCTCCCCTGTTCTTTTGCACTATACATAGCTAAGTCAGAGTTTTTCAATAAAGTTTCCACATCTTGTCCGTCTTGTGGATAAGAACAAAGTCCTAGACTAGCTGAAATGTATACTTCATGGCCTTCAAGCATAAATGGTGCCTGGAAACATGACAACACAGATGTCGCTAACTGACTCATATCATCTTGTCTATGATTTTTTGTTAACAGCACAAATTCGTCGCCACCTAGCCTAGCCAGAACATCTTTCTCTCCTAGTACATAATGCAACCTTGAAGCAACTTCGCTTAAAAGTAAATCTCCTATTATATGACCTAACGTATCATTTACTAATTTAAAACGGTCCAAATCAAAGTAAATCATACCAAATTCTTTTTTATCTGCAATCAATTTATTAACGGTCGTTATTAATTGTAAACGGTTAGGCAAACTCGTTAAAGCATCATGATAGGCAAGCTCCCTATAACGACTTTCACTTAGCAGCAATCTATGTTCTGCTTCTTTTCTACTACTAATATCATTTCGAATTGCGATAAACTGGTATGGCTCTCCTTTTTCATTTAAAAATGGAACAATTGTTGTTTTGACCCAATAATATGTACCATCTTTTGCTCGATTCCGAATCTCACCTGTCCATACTTTCCCATTCAAAATACGTTTCCATAAGTCTTGAAAAAAGTTTTTTGGATGATGTCCTGAATTTAAAATACAGTGATCTCTTCCAATTAATTCTTCTCTTTTGTATTTAGAGATTTCACAAAATTTATCATTTACATATGTAATAAGACCTTTTCGATCTGTAATTGCAACAATTGAAGACTCATCTAATGCTAACTTTAAATCTCGCAATGAAGAGTCATATAATGCATGACCTCTCTGTTCTAGCATGCGCATCTCTCCTTGCTTCTATCTGACTAAAACACAACCTGTTTCTCTTCATAGAAATAGAGATATTTCATTTTCTAATACTAGCCCATTACATAAATTATCTTTTTAAATAGACCGATTAAAATAACATAATATTATTTGTAATAAAAAGCAATATTATACCGTTCCAATTATAACTAGTAGCTTCTCATCTCCCTAATTATTTCGCGCCTTATTATACTGCAATCCCTTTAAGTGGCTCTATGCAAGCTTTGTTTCCAACTAATACCACTCACATCTGATCTCTTTGTTTTTAATAACGAAATAGAAATTAGAACATACTACATAACTATTCACGAATAATAATATAAAACTCTACATCAATGTATATGTTTTTGAATTACAATAACAAAATATTAACATATTTTCACCTTAATTTTGGAAGTATTTTATAAATAAATACCGTATTAAACTAAAAAAGAGGATAGCCTCTTTTTTAGTTTAATACGAATATGGTATTTGCTGATAACCTGGGTATGACATTGGATACGTTACAGGGTATGGTGATGGATAAGCTACTGGATATGGAGCCGGATAATATCCTCCACTTGTTGCACCTGTTAATGCACCAGCTGTCAGTCCGCCTAACATTCCTCCTGCAAAGCTTCCAGGGAAAAATCCGCCTCCCCATGAACTACCACCCCAGCCCCATCCGCCTCCGTGATGATGATGGTGATCATAGTGATTGTGTCCTCCATGGTGATGATGTCCGCCGTTATGATTGTGCCCACCATGATTGTGTCCTCCATGATGATTTCGATAATACAATCCATTATTTTCTATATAATTCATGTTTCTCCGCTCCTTTTCGATTTTTTCATTTTCATATGCGTTAAGAGTGGGATAAAAAATGGGATAGTACACTGTATGTAGGACAAATGCGGAAAGTATAGGTGAAATGTCTATATTTTGTAAAAAAAGCAAAACACCTTATAATAAAGATGTCATATTACATCTTCTATTTAAGAAGTCTATATTGAAAAAAGATTAGGGGAATTATATAGAAATGAAAAAACCTATCGTTCAATTACTATTAATATTTACAATTGTATCTATCGTTCTGTTCCTATTAAATACATCGTATATCTCGTTATATACATTTGTCGGTGCTCTATGGTCCATCACAATCGTAGGAATTTCATTCGTTATTTTTATAGAAAATAGATCTCCACAAAGTACATTAGCATGGTTTTTAGTATTAGCACTTCTTCCTATTATAGGTGTGCTTTTATACGCTATTTTCGGACGCAGCCGCTGGAGAAGAAAAAAACATCTCCATCGTTCAGAAGAACAAAGAAAATTATTCCGTGAAATATTAGAAGGAAGAAGACTAGAGTTATTACTCACAGTCCCACTAAATGAACGTTCCATACATTTAACAGAAGTCATACAAAAATTTGGAGGCGGTCCTGCCGCAGATAAAACAACTACAAAACTTTTAACAAACGGAGATCAAACATTTTCAGAAATTTTGCGAGCTATAGAGCAGGCAAAACATCATATACATATTCAATACTACATTTATAAATCTGATGAAATTGGTACAAAAGTTCGAGATGCTTTAATACAAAAAGCAAAAGATGGTGTTATTGTACGCTTCCTTTATGATGGCCTTGGAAGTAATACGTTAAGAAGACGATTTTTACAACCTATGAAAGAAGCTGGGATTGAAATTGTAGAATTTGACCCTATTTTTTCAGCTTGGTTACTTGAAACTGTCAATTATCGTAACCATCGAAAAATTGTTATTATAGATGGAGAAATTGGTTTTACCGGAGGACTCAATGTCGGTGATGAATATCTTGGCCGTTCAAAGAAATTTCCTGTTTGGCGTGATAGTCATTTAAAAATGGAAGGCAAAGCATTATATAAATTACAAGCAATCTTTCTAGAAGACTGGCTCTATGCCTCTAGTGGTTTAAATACTTATTCCTGGGATCAATTCATGAATAGACAATACTTCCCAGGTAAAGAGATTTCAAATGCAGAAGGTGCTGTTCAAATCGTAGCCAGCGGACCAAGCTCCGATGATAAAAGTATTCGTAATACATTATTAGCTGTTATGGGCTCTGCAAAAAAATCAATTTGGATTGCTACACCCTACTTTATTCCAGATCAAGAAACTTTAACATTATTACGCTTAAGTGCAATTGCCGGAATAGATGTACGGATTTTATATCCAGGTAAAAGTGATAGCATCATTAGTGATCAAGCATCTCAATCCTATTTCACTCCGCTTTTAAAAGCTGGTGCTTCTATTTACAGTTATAAAGATGGTTTTATGCATGCAAAAATTGTACTCGTTGATGATACAATTGCAACTATTGGAACAGCAAACATGGATGTACGTAGCTTTGAATTGAATTACGAAATTATTAGCGTACTTTATGAATCAAAAACAGTTCACGATATTAAACGTGATTTTGAAGAAGACTTTAAACATTCAACTGAAATTAAATGGAACTCTTTCCAAAAAAGAAGTATAAAAAAACGTATATTGGAGTCTTTCATGAGGCTCATTTCTCCTTTACTGTAAGCAATCAACTTCATCTTGATTGCTTTTTCTTTTCCCTTTATCCTCCTTCCTTTTCTTTGCATACCATATTAAAACAAGTTATCATAAGATGTATTACTTTATGAAAATAATGTTAGGTGGGAAATACATGTTAGAACAATTTCATATACATTCTGATTTAAAACAACAGCTTTCTACGATTCATGAAAAGAATAAACAAGAAGCTGGTGAAAATGCACATTTAATCGGAACGAAAATATATAAAGCGTCTGATAATAGCATTATTGAAGATGCGATTACAGCACTTCTTCTTGGCAAGAACATTCTATTAAAAGGACCGACTGGTAGTGGTAAAACAGTACTAGCGGAAACTCTTTCTTCTTTATTCCAAAAACCAATGCATAGCATTAACTGCTCTGTCGACTTAGATGTAGAAGGTATTTTAGGATACAACACACTACAAACGAAAGATGGTGCATCTGAAGTTTCATTCGTTAACGGTCCTCTTATGAAAGCAATGAAGAACGGTCACTTCCTATATATTGACGAAATCAATATGGCAAAACCTGAAACTTTACCGCTACTTCACGGCGCATTAGATTACCGTAAAATGATCACAAACCCATTTACACAAGAGGTTGTATACGGTGATGACGAATACCGTGTAATTGCTGCGATTAACGAAGGTTACGTTGGAACAAGTGAACTAAATGAAGCATTAAAAAACCGTTTCGTTATTATTGAAGTTCCTTACATTCAAGGTGACACATTAAAAGAACTATTATTAGCAGAATCAAAATTAAATGATGTTGCAACAATTGAAAAGTTTGTTGCATTTGCAAGCGACCTTATGCCTTTAGCTCGCGATGGACGTGTAAGTGAAGAAGCAGCAAGTATTCGTGGTATTATCGACGCATGTGATTTAGGTGTATATATTCCTGTTATGCGCGCTATTGAACGAAGCATAATTGCAAAACTTAATGATGAAACAGAACAAATGACTGTCCGTGAATTAGCAGAAAGTTATTTCTTTGAGGGATAATTTATGAGACAAATTTTTAGTGACAAAAAAATTGATGCGTCGCTGTTTCTACAAATGGAAAACTTAATGTATGCCCTTCTAAAAGAAGACGATGCCTATCTTGAATATGGCTATAAAGCATACTACGACGAAATTGAAAAGAAAGTTGTCATTAGTCACTTTTGGGATGATCGAAAAGAAGAAGATACAGTAATCGGATTAAAAAGCGAAGTGTTCTTAAAAGCACTTGGTAATAAACATTACTCGGACATGACTTTAATTCGTTCGTATGCGATTGAATTGCAAGAATCGCCCCTAAAAAAGTTTTTAACTCAATTATTTGTTCTATTAGAAGATTTACGCGTTGAGGAAATCGTAAAGAACTTACGTCCTGGCACGAAACATATTTTTAAACGCCGAAAAGAAATGTACCGCAATTATTTCGGCTCTCAAAATGAAATAAACCGCGTTCGTAATTATCACGGTGATCGTCTATTTTGCCTATGCTATCTTTCATTAACGAGCGATAAATATGAAATGTTTAATAATGAATATTTTGAGCAAATTGAAGCGATTTTACATGAAACATTCCAAGCACGTAATACAGAAGATATTATATATATCGTTGAGAAAATTCGCTATCGCTTAGAGGCGCTTCTTGAAAGTGATATGCTTAACAACTATTTCGGACATGCTCCACTTTACTTATCTGTTCTTGCAGACGAAAAGAACTGTCGCGTCGAAGATTTAGCAAATGATGATACGCAGCTTATAGATGACGATGAAAATAAAAACAAAATGGATGAAAGTTTCTCCACATGGCATCGTGAAAATAAAAATAACGAAAACGAGAACTTTTTACGCTTTGAATTAGAAAGCGGAACAAAAACAAACATGATGGGCGATACTGCTCGTGAATCAGAAGATGGCGACCAAGCACTTGGTTCTGTACAAGGTACTTCTCAAAAAAGTACACAATCCAACTTTGATGGCGCTGATACAGAAGAAGCAAGGGCTTCACACGCTTCTAGCCAGCACGACGGTGCATATGGGAAGTATAATGTAGGTGCTTCTCATACATTTAAAGAAGCTCGCAAAGTAAATATTGATGAGAAAAAAGATTACCAAGCTATCAAATCAGTCGTCAATAAAGATGTAAAAGAATTAAAGAAAATTATCGAAAAAACGATTGAAAATAAAACGAATGCGAATAGTGATAAATATTACGGAAGACTTCGTAAGAAATTCCTTCGTATTTATACCGAAAAACAACCGCGTATGTTTTATAAAAAAGGACAAGAGTCACAAGAACTCGATGTTGCATTCCAACTGCTAGTTGACTGTTCTGGTTCTATGTATAACAAAATGGAAGAAACGAAGAAGAGTGTTGTACTATTCCATGAAGCTTTAAAGTCTTTAAAAATCCCGCACGCTATTAGCGGATTTTGGGAAGATGCCTCTAGCGCTAAACCTGAAGATAAGCCGAACGTTATCCATGAAGTTGTAAATTATAAAAACTCAACGTTACCAAACGTTGGTCCAGAAATTATGCAACTTCGTGAAGAAGAAGATAACCGCGACGGATATATTATTCGTATCGTTTCTGAAAAGCTTGCAAAAAGACCTGAGAAACATAAATTCTTACTAGTCTTCACAGATGGTGAGCCTTCTGCGCTAGACTATCAACAAGACGGAATTTTAGATACGCATGAAGCTGTTAAACTCGCGCGTAAAAGTGGTATGGAAGTAATCGGTATCTTCATCGAAGAAGGCGAAGCGAAAGAAGCAACTTATCAATTGATGAAAAACATTTATAACCATCACTTCTTAGTTGCAAATCACGCTGAAGATTTACGTCTAAAGATTAAACCACTATTGAAAAAGTTATTACTGAAGACGATTGAATAGAAAATAGGAGCCTTGTGGCTCCTGTTTTTTCGTTCAATTACTTTGTTTCTGGTTGAAACTTGTATGGAATGGCTACTTCTAATAAAGATTCAAATCCTCCGTCATAGTATGGGAAGCGCTCATTCGCAATTGTTCGATCCACCCACTCTATTGCAGAAATTTCACCTTCATCTTCCGCAATAAGTTCACCTTTTACTACATTCGCTCGGAATGTAAAAAATAGTGCATGATTCCCTGATTCTTCAAAGAATTTTTCATTGATCGCAACAAGTCCACCTAACGTAGCAGTTAAACCTGTCTCTTCTTTCACTTCTCTTATTAGTGCTTCCTCTAATATTTCACCTTTTTCCACAGCCCCGCCTGGCAATGACCAAACGTTTTGTTCTGCATTATGTACCATTAATATTTTATCTGTTTCTTCGTCATGTATTAGTGCATATACGACATCAACTCTTTGCATGTTGCATTTCCCCTTCAATTAACTCATCCATTGTAAATAAGGAGTGCAACTGCAATCCATCTTCTAATAAGTTATCTCTTCCTTCTTTTGTTCGTTCAATCACACCTAGAACATGATTAACTTTCGCACCTAGTTCTCTTAAATCTTTCGTGCTTAATAATATTTGACCGCCTGTCGTAATGACATCTTCAACAACACAAACATTTTTCCCAGCAATATCAACACCCTCTGCCAACTTACATGTGCCGTACTTCTTCGCTTCTTTTCTTACAAATACGACTGGTATACCTGTTTGTAAAGATAATGCCGTTGCTACTGGAATTCCTCCCATCTCTAAACCAGCGAGTGCTTCTGTATCAGGAGGAATGAGCTCTTTCAACTGTTTAGTAATTTCTAATAACAGTACTGGATTAGATTCAAATAAGTACTTATCAAAGTATTGATTTGATACTTGTCCTGATCGAAGTTTAAATATTCCCGTTAAACGTGACGTATTGTAAATTTCCTTTGCTAACTCCCATTTCTCCATTCCTTGTCTCCCCTTTACACACAAATTAACTCATTCTATCGCATTTGTAATTATTTGTATATTCCCAAAATACAAATAAAAAGAGTCGATTCCTAAGAATCGACCCTTCCTATTAATTCATCACTAACTCAGCTGCAAGCTTTTTTTTTAACTTAGCGAGCATGTCAGTTGTCATTTTGTCTAAATCGTATTCTGCTTTGAAGCCCCACTCTTTCATTGCTGCTGTTGCATCAATAGAGTTTGGCCAGCTATCAGCGATTGTTTGACGAGCTGGATCTACTGCATAATCCATTGTAAACGTCGGAATGTGTTTACGAATTGACGCTGCAATTTGCTCTGGCTCAAAGCTCATTGCTGTAATGTTAAATGCATTTCTATGCACTAGCTTACTTGGATCAGCTTCCATTAATGAAATGATCGCTTGTAAAGCATCAGGCATATACATCATGTCCATGTACGTTCCTTCAGCAATGTATGAGGTGTATGCACCTTTTTTAATCGCCTCATAATAAATTTCAACTGCATAATCAGTCGTTCCGCCTCCTGGAGGAGCTACGTAAGAAATTAAACCTGGGAAACGGACACCGCGCGTATCTACGCCAAATTTTTGATGATAATAATCACACAGTAATTCTCCTGCTACTTTGTTTACCCCATACATCGTAGTAGGACGCTGAATTGTATCTTGCGGTGTATTATCTTTTGGCGTTGATGGACCGAATGCACCGATAGAACTTGGCGTGAAGAACTTACAGTTTAATTCACGAGCTGCTTCTAATGCATTTACAAGTCCACCCATATTTAAGTTCCATGCAAATAACGGATTTTTTTCTGCTGTTGCTGAAAGTAAAGCTGCTAAATGAATAATTGTATCTACTTCATTACGCTTTGCGATATCATGTAGTTTTTGTCCATCTGTTACATCTAACGTTTCAAATGGACCAGACGTTACTACTTCACTATCTGTTTCACGAATATCTGTTGCAATAACATTTGATGCGCCGTATACATCACGAAGTTTCATTACTAGTTCAGAACCAATTTGCCCTAAAGAACCGGTTACTAGAATTTTTTTCATTTTCCCCACTCCTCATTTGCAAGCTATTCAAAAGATGTCGTTACTTAAATGATGCCCATTTCTTTCCCTACTTTTTCATACTTACGAATTGCTTCATCTAACATTTCTTTCGTATGAGCTGCTGTAGGCATATTACGAACACGACCTGTTCCTTTTGCTACAGTTGGGAACACGATAGATTTTGCGTATACGCCTTCTTCATTTAGACGTTTACTAAATTCTTGTGTTAATACTTCGTCCCCAATAATACAAGGTGTAATTGGCGTTTCACTTTCCCCAATGTTAAAGCCCAGTTCTTTTAACCCTTGTTTTAAATAGCGACCGTTTTCCCATAGACGATCATGTAACTCTGTGCTTTCCATTAAGATTTCAATTGATCTCATGCAAGCTGCCGCATCAGCTGGTGTTAATGCTGTAGAGAATAAAAATGGACGTGAACGAACTTTTAACCAGTCAATTAAGTTTTGTTTCCCTGCTACATATCCACCAATTACCCCAATTGCTTTTGATAATGTACCAATTTGGAAATCAACTTTATCAGAAAGACCGAAGTGCTTTACAGTTCCTGCACCTTTTCCAAGTACACCTGAACCGTGTGCATCATCTACGTATGTCATTAAATCTAACTCTTCTGCAATCTCAACAATTTCTGGTAGTTTTGCAACATCTCCATCCATTGAAAAGACACCGTCTGTAATTACCATTAATTTATTGTAAAGACCTGATTCTTTCGCCGCGATTGCTTTTTGGCGTAAATCTTCCATATCAGAATGTTTATAAACAATAATTTTTGCTTTTGATAGACGACTACCGTCAATAATAGATGCATGATTTAATTCGTCTGAAAGAATCGCATCATTTTTATCCATAACAGCTGAAATCGCTGCCATATTACAGTTAAATCCTGATTGATAAGCAATTGCTGCTTCTGTATGTTTAAACTTTGCAATTGTTTCTTCTAACTTAATATGCAAATCTAAAGTACCGTTAATTGTACGAACAGCCCCTGCTCCAACGCCGTACTTATGAATAGCACCAATTGCTGCTTCTTGCAAACGGCTATCTGTTGCTAATCCAAGATAGTTGTTTGAAGATAAGTTAATATATTCTTTTCCGCCTATTGTAATGATCGGTCCATTCGAACTCTCAAGCGGATCAATTACGTTATAAAGCCCCTTTGATTTTAAATCCTCTAAATTTTCTTCTAAAAATTTCGCAAGTGTTTTACTAGACATCGTGAAGCCTCCCATCGTTCATGTAAGCGGATTATTATCTTAATAGTTCTAATAATCCCTCTACTAGCTTAACACGTTTTCAGAATTTATTATAGAAAAATAGTTTAAAGTAACCGCTTACAATTCTAGATTATATATGATTCATTACAATAAATCTATCATTTACTTTTCATATTTGATAGAATTAAAAAAATATTTAGGGAGGCTTCAAACATGGCATTTACAGAATCTGATGTATACAATAACACAGCATTTTCCGAACAATATATGAAACGAAGATACCGAGAAAATAGCCCAAATGAATCCATTGAAAAACCAGTATTCTTTCAGCTCATTGGTCATGTGCAAGGAAAACAAATTCTCGATTTAGGCTGTGGTGACGCTAAGTTTGGTGCGGAATTATTAGAAAAGGGATGCTACTCTTACACTGGCATTGAAGGCTCCGAACTTATGTATGAAAAAGCTAAAAATCAACTAGAAAATAAAAATGGATCTGTTCATTTTTTAAACCTCAAAGATTATACCTATCCCTCTTCCACTTTTGATTTAGTAACATCTAGACTCGCCTTACATTATATTGAACATCTTGATGCCATTTTTCAAAATGTGTTTCAAACTTTAAAAACAAATGGCACCTTTACCTTTAG
Organism: Bacillus sp. 22475; assembly: GCF_052044835.1. Taxonomy (NCBI): domain Bacteria; kingdom Bacillati; phylum Bacillota; class Bacilli; order Caryophanales; family Bacillaceae; genus Bacillus; species Bacillus sp. 22475. The sequence goes on from NZ_JBQENW010000007.1 coordinate 109,799, forward strand.
CGTTCAACATCCCGTTATTACTTCTTCCTTTGAAAGCTTACAAACAAGTGGTAAAAGAACGAGTTGGCTCGTCGATGATTATTTTAAACTAGGCAAACGGGTTGAACCATGGATTGACCAAGAAGTTATTAAATATCATCGTACAACGGAAGAGTATTTCACATTATTACAGCAAGCTGGATTTACCATTACATCATTAAAAGAAGCTACACCAAATCCAATCTATTTTCAAAATGAAGAAGAGTATAAACGTCGCTTACGAATTCCTCTCTTCCTCTTATTTTCTTGTACCAAATAAAAAAAACGATGAATCACTCATCGTTTTTTTATCTCATCGCCTGAGCAACTTCTTTAACTACACGTCTTCCTCTTCCATGCGGGATACAAAGCGGTGTTCCAAACAACGGATCCGTACTAATTTGACACTCCATTCGGAATACATCACGTACTAGTTTCTCATCTACCACTTCTTCAGGTTTACCTTGTGCATATATTTGTTTATCTTGAATTGCTACAATGTTATCTGCATAGCGGCATGCTAAATTTAGATCATGTAATACCATAACAATTGTTCTTTGTTCTGTTTCATTTAATTCGAATAATAAATCTAGCACTTCAATTTGGTGAGTCATATCTAAGTATGTAGTTGGCTCATCCAGTAAAATGATATCTGTATCTTGTGCAAGTGTCATTGCGATCCAAGCACGTTGACGCTGCCCACCTGAAAGAGCATGCACATCACGCTCAGCAAATTCTGTCATACCTGTTGCTGCAAGTGCCTTCTGTACCATTTCCTCGTCTTTTTCTGACCATTGCTTCAGCCATGTTTGGTATGGATAGCGCCCTTGCTTTACAAGTTGTAATACTGTAAGTCCTTCTGGTGCTTGTGGTCCTTGTGGTAAAATCGCCATTTGACGAGCAATTTGCTTCGTTTGCATACTTTGAATTGCTTGATTATCTAACAAAATATCACCATTTGTTGGCTTTAATAATCTGGCTAGTGAACGTAATAAAGTTGATTTCCCGCAACCGTTAGAACCGATAAAAATTGTAATTTCTCCTTTTGGAATTTCTAAGTTCAGCTCATCAATAATAATTGTTTCACCATAAGACAACGTCAAGCGTTTCGTCTCCAATGCTTTTTGCATATTCATCTCCCTTTATGAATTCCGACTTTTATAAAGTAAATAAATGAAATAAGGTGCACCAATTGCTGATGTAAATACCCCTGCTGGAATTTCAAGTGGTGTGAAAATTGTACGCCCTATTAAATCTGCAGCAAGTACTAGAATTGCACCGACAATAGCTGCAACTGGGAGTAATGCACCGTATAAAGAACCAACTAATCTTCGTGAAATATGAGGTGCCATTAAACCGACAAATCCAATCCCTCCGGCAAAAGCTACCGCACCACCAATTAAAGCTGTACTAAGTAATAACATAAATACACGCGACTTCGTTAAAGGAACCCCAAGTCCTACCGCTATATCATCCCCTAGCTCTTGTGCATTTAAATGCCTAGCTGCGATAAATGATATTACTGTTAAAATGAGAACCCAAGGCGCAAGTACCATAACATTTTGCCAAGAAGAGCCGTAAACGGTACCCGTAATCCATACATTCGCTTGGCTCGCTTGATAAATTGGTGCTAGCAACATAAATAATGTTGTCGCCGCCTTCGTTAATGCCCAAAATCCAACACCAATTAAAACGAGACTAATTGGTGATAATCCATCATTTTGCCATGCAAATAAGTATACAAAAACCGCTACAATCGTTGCTCCTGCAAAGGCTGCGAGCGGCATATAATGAATACTTACCGTTAGTGCATTATTTTTATCACTAAATAGCGCTAAAAATAATACAACTGCGACACTTGCCCCGCCCGTGATCCCGATGATATCAGGAGAAGCAAGTGGATTTCGAACGAGCCCTTGTAAAATACAGCCCGCTACCGCAAGCGCAATTCCTACGAGGATAGCAATTAAAATACGCGGCATACGAAACTTATTTACAACCATATTTGACATCGCATCACCATTTCCGGTAATTGCTTGCCATACGTCATAAGGAGCAATTTTCATGTCTCCCATACCTGCGCTCGCAAAGAATAATCCTATTAAAACAACTAGTAAACTGAATAAGACGAGACAAGCTCGTTTATACATTAAAAACGAGAGCTCGCCTTTTCCTATACGAAACGGAATATATTTCTTCATTTGCTAAGCCCTCTCTTACGTGCAATATAAATAAAGAACGGTGCTCCAATAAATGCTGTCATAACTCCTACTGGTACTTCTTGTGGCATAATGACATATCTTGCTGCTATATCAGCCAATATTAGTAGTATTGCACCTAACAATCCGCTATAGGGCACTCTCCATCTGTGGTCAACTCCAACAAGAAATCTAGCAAAGTGCGGAGTAATAATTCCAATAAATCCAATTGGGCCAGCAACTGCAACTGAACCACCAGACAACAGTACAATAATAAGTAACACGAATGATTTCATTAAAATTGTTCGTTGTCCAAGTCCTTTCGCCACGTCTTCTCCCATCATCAATGTATTTACTTTCCCTGCCATCATAAGAGACGCAATCCATCCTATTAATAAATATGGGAATACAGATTGTAAAATTTCTAACTTTCTCCCTTGCACAGATCCGGCAAGCCAAAATAATACCTCTTCAAGTGCTTTTTCATTTAACACAAGTAATCCTTGTGTTAATGATGAAAATAACGCACTAATTGCGACCCCTGCTAACGTTAACTTCAGAGGAGTAGTCCCTTCTTTTCCTAAAGAACTAGAAGCAAATACAAGTACAGCGGCAACCGCCGCTCCTAAAAAGGCAATCCATGTGAAAGCTGATAATGATGTTACTGAAAAGATTACAATTGCTACAACTATGAAGAACGCAGCACCTGAATTTAATCCAATAAAATCTGGAGAAGCAAGTGGATTCTTAGTTAAAGTTTGCATAAGACAACCCGCGATGGCTAAACTAGCACCAACACTTGCTGCTATAAGTGCCCTTGGAAGGCGCACATTTTGAATAATAATATGTTCATTAGAACCATTAAAATGGAAAAAAGCATCTAGCGCTAATTTCCAGCTCGTATTTGTATATCCGAAAATAATACTTCCCCAAATACAAATAACGACTGCAATGATTCCAACAAATAATCCAATCCATTTTGCTTGATTTGTTTTTAATAACATGCAGCGTTTCCCCTTCAATGTATAATGATACGTTGTAAGTGTATTTCAACTTAATTCTTATTGTCAACGGAAATGAGAATTATTTTCAACCATATGTATTGACAATCAAAAGATAAAGGCTTAACATCATGCTTGCTATTGAAAAATATTCTCAACATGTAGGGGGTACATAATGAATTTCATGCGGAAGAAATCGTTTACAGTATTTGTATTTTTACTAGCATTTTCAATACTTTTAAGTGCTTGTGGAAAATCAAATAACAAAGAAGAATCTACAAAAGAAGATAATAAAAAAGAAGTGGTTACTGTAGAACATGCAATGGGTAAAACAGAAGTTCCTGCTAATCCAAAACGTGTAGTTATCTTAACAAATGAAGGAACTGAAGCTTTACTTGAATTAGGTGTGAAACCAGTTGGTGCTGTAAAGTCTTGGACTGGTGACCCATGGTATCCACATATTAAGGATAAAATGAAAGATGTAAAAGTTGTTGGTGATGAAGGACAAGTTAACGTTGAAACAATTGCTTCTTTAAAACCAGACTTAATTATCGGTAACAAAATGCGCCACGAAAAAGTGTACGAACAACTAAAAGCAATTGCACCTACTGTATTCTCTGAAACATTACGTGGGGAATGGAAAGATAACTTCAAATTTTATGCAAAAGCATTAAATAAAGAAAAAGAAGGTCAAAAAGTTGTATCTGATTACGAATCACGTATGAAAGATTTAAAAGGCAAACTTGGTGATAAAGTAAATCAAGAAATCTCTATGGTTCGTTTCATGCCTGGTGATGTTCGTATTTATCATGGTGATACATTCTCTGGTGTTATTTTAAAAGAGCTTGGATTTAAACGCCCTGGCGATCAAAATAAAGACGACTTTGCAGAGCGTAACGTATCTAAAGAGCGTATTTCTGCAATGGATGGCGACGTATTATTCTACTTCACATTCGATAAAGGAAATGAGAAAAAAGGCTCTGAATTAGAAAAAGAATATATCAATGATCCGCTATTTAAAAATTTAAATGCAGTGAAAAATGGTAAAGCATACAAAGTTGATGACGTTATTTGGAATACAGCTGGTGGTGTAATGGCTGCTAACCTACTATTAGATGATATCGAAAAACGCTTTGTTAAATAATTTTATTCTAACCAGCTCTCTCTTTGATGGAGCTGGTTTTTTCATTTCACTGAAGTGTCACATTATTTCATTTTGTATTTTTATTCCCAATATGTTATATTATAAAAGTAAATAGAATATATTTTCTTTATATCAGAATAGATTTTTTAATCTAAATTTTCTGATTAATCACTATTTTATTTTCTTTTAGAATTCAATTATTACATTTGAAAACGCTTATCATCTCGTTTTCAGGGCAAAATACAGTAACGGTTGAAGAAAAATAGAACTTTTTTAGAAATTTTCTTTCTATTTCCATATAATTCTATTGACTTCTAAATATTTTGTAAATTAAAATGATTACATAAATATCCGTTATACAGGATTAGGGGGAAACAAAAATGGATGCAGCTTTAAAATTAGACAAAGCTGGAGAGCAACAATCACCAAAAAAACATCCACCAGGGTTGTACTTGTTGTTCTTAACAGAAATGTGGGAAAGATTTAGTTATTATGGAATGCGTGGCCTTTTAGTTCTTTATTTAACAACTGCTGCTGTTAGTGGCGGGTTAGGATTTGATAAGGCAGTCGCAGTGCAATTATATGGTACTTTTACAGCGGCAGTATATTTCATGCCAATTATAGGCGGATGGCTAACGGATCATTATATCACAAGACGTCATGCCATTACTCTCGGCGGAATCATTATGGCAATCGGCAATTTTGTACTATTCTCAATGAATACAAAAACAGGACTATTCCTTGGATTAATACTATTAGTTATTGGTAATGGATTCTTCAAACCAAATATTTCTACACTGTTAGGTGAATTGTATGGCGAAAATGATTCACGTCGTGACAGTGCATTTACTATCTTCTATATGGGTATTAACGTAGGTGCTTTCTTTGCTCCACTTATTTGTGGATTTTTAGCAGAAGATTTCTTTAAAACAAGCGCTAATGGCGTTATTGTAATGGGATATAAATACGGATTCTTAGCAGCTTGTATCGGTATGATTATTGGACAAATTGTTTTCAACTTATTAGCTCCTCGTTACCTTGGTAAAGCAGGAACAACAGTTGTTGGTAAAAAATCAAAAGATCAACCTGTAATCGAAAAGAAACCTTTAACAAAACAAGAGAAAAATCGTACTTGGGCAATTGTAATTTTAACTTGTTTCGTAGTATTCTTCTGGGCAGGATTTGAACAAGCTGGTAGTTCTTTAACACTTTATACAAATAAATTTGTAGATCGTACAATTTTCGGTTGGGAAGTTCCAACATCTTGGTTCCAATCCGTTAATCCAGCATTCATCGTACTACTTGCACCATTTGTATCTATGCTATGGTTAAAACTTTCTAAAACAAAACGCGGTGATTTAAACGTGCCAACAAAAATGGCATTTGGTATGATTTTACTAGGTATAGGTTATCTTGTTTTAACATTAGCAGTTCTAAAAACTGGAAGTAGTGAAGCAGATATAACTGTAAAAGCGAATTTATTATTCATCGTTATCACTTATCTCTTCCATACAATTGGTGAGTTATTCTTATCACCAATCGGTCTATCAATGGTAAGTGCAATCGCTCCTGTAAAATTAGCATCATTACTAATGGGGGTATGGTTAGCTGGTACGGGTATGGCTAACTGGTTAGCAGGTAAACTTGCTTCCTTTACACAATCATTAGGATACCTTGAAGTATTTGCAAGTATCGGTATTATCGTTATCGTCTTAGGACTTGTACTCCTTCTCTTCTCTAAAAAAGTTGCGAGTATGATGGAATAACACACAAAAAGACGCTTCTAAAATTAGAAGCGTCTTTTTTATTATTTCTCCTCTAAAGCTGTCACGTCCACATGAACGCTCTCACCAGGATTAGATACATCATACACTTGAGCACTCCCCTTCTGCTCATCACAGCTCTCAATCCATACTGGTACGCCCTCATATGTAACGTCAATTCTACTTGAAGAAGATAAGATTTGTTTCACACGTTTCACATCCATACTAATATCCCTCCTTTTGCTTACTACACTCCTTTCTATTTTTTCTTTTCCTTTTAGAATATATTCCGTAAAGCAGCATGTTGATTAATAGTCATTTCTTCCTCACATGCTAATATTTACTCTCTCGCTACCTTTCTGACAAATAAAAAAAGACGTATATTCTACACGTCTTTTTCCATAATATTCAAATTTTAAGAAAATAATGTTTTTACTACCGCACTTACTTTATCATTATGGATTTGATAATACACTTCTAATCCTCGTCTTTCAAAGCGCACTACTTTATTTTGCTTTAACTTCGTTAAATGTTGTGAAACCGTTGATTGCGGAATTTCTAACACTTCCTGTAGTTGTGTTACATTACATGTCCCTCTTTGCATAAGTTCCATTACTAGACGTAGACGAAGTGGGTGAGCTAACGCTCTTAACATTTGTACATCTTCTTCTGAAATACGACATTCGAATTGATTTTGGCTCATAAAGTTCCCCTCATTTTCGTTTTTATTTGCGTTTTTATGTTCTTTTTATTTATTTATATATCTGTTCTTATATTTCCTGTTACGACATAACTTTATCAACCTATAAAGCCGAAAAATTTTTCCATTTTCATCAACAAAAATTCAGGAAAAAATCCTTGTTGATTTTGAATATTATACTATATGATATAACGAAAAAGCAAAATAATGGCCTACGAATACTTTGCCTGCAAACGTTGTTTTATCAGGCTTTTTGTTATATTTTCACCTCATTGAAATGCACAGTAACGGTATTGTAAAATACCGTCTATAATTGATAACCTATCGTAATGTAGCTGAACTATACTTAACCTCTTTGTTACGCTAAAAGGAATTTTCAGTAAAAAGAGATGATGTGGTATTAAAAATTTGTTTCTAATTTTTTATTCGTATTGCAAGCGGTTGGACTGTTGTGCAAAACTTCCTATTAAATCCACTCGCCATTCCTCCCTCACTAGATCAAACAGGACAGATCAGTTCATATATCAAACTTTATACTCGATATAAAAGATGGCATCTAATATACGCCTATAAGGAACATGCCATCTGAATAAGCAAAATAATATGCAAATAGTTTATACAGCACACTTAAATTCATTTGAGTGTGTTTTTTGTCTACTTTATGAACAAAGCTTTTCTTTTAACACTATTATGGAATAATTATACTTTTTTACGTTGACAATAGTGTTGAAGGAGAATATACTAAGCATGTAAGTTGATTGTGAATAGTTTCACAAATAATGTGAATTTCTTCACATATAATAGATAGGAGTTGTCATTATTATGAGTACTTGGACACAAATTTATGACCCATTAAACAATATTTGGTTATCTGCACTAATCGCAGCACTTCCAATCTTTTGTTTCATCATTTGTTTAATGGGATTCAAAATGAAAAGTTACATGGCTGGTCTTTATAGTGTGATTGTCGCTATTATCCTTGCAATATTTGTTTATAAAATGCCAGCAACAGTAGCTGTAGCATCTGCCGGGTTCGGTGTTTTATCTGGATTTTATCCAATTTGTACTATCGTTATCGCCGCAATTTTCCTTTACAAATTAACTGTTAAAACAGAGCAATTCAATATTATTCGCGATAGTATTTCAAGCATTACAAATGATCAACGTTTACAAGTATTATTAATCGCTTATTCTTTCGGTGCTTTCTTAGAAGGCGCAGCTGGTTTAGGGGTTCCAGTTGCTATTACAGCTGCACTACTTGTAGGTATGGGATTTAACCCATTAAAAGCAGCAGGTATTTGTTTAGTAGCTAATATCGCTGGTGGTGCTATGGGTGCTATGGGTATTCCAGTTACAGTACCAGCACAATTAACTGAACTTGACGCATTAACTATCGGTCGTCAAACTGTTCTTATTTTACCTTTCATTAGTATCATCTTACCTTTCTTACTTGTTTCAATGGTCGATGGAATTAAAGGTATTAAAGAAACTTGGCAAGGTATTCTTGTAAGTGGTGTTTCTTTCGCAATTACTCAGTTCCTTGTAACTTACTTCTTAGGCGCAGAACTTACTAACATTTTCGCAGCCGTTGTAAGTATGATTGCTCTTGCATTATTCTTACGTGTTTGGCAACCAAAATCTTCTACTAAAGAAGAAAAACAAGAAACTAAAGTATCACATACATTCAATCAAATTTTATATGCTTGGTCTCCATTCGTATTCTTAACTGCATTTGTAACAATCTTTAACTTAAAACCGATTAAAGCTTTATTTGCTCCAGATGGTGCGTTAGCAAACTTAGTATTTAACATTCAGTTCCCTGGTCTTCATAATGCTGTTATGAAAACTACACCAATTACAAAAGCTGATACACCTTTCGCAGCTGTTTTCAAATTCGATGTATTCTCTTCTACAACTACTGCGATTGTACTAGCAATTATCGTTTCACTTATCGTTTACCGCGTAAAAGGTAAAATGGTTAAAGAATTAATGATTGAAACAATGAAAGAATTAAAAGCTCCAGTATATACAATTTGTAGCGTTATCGCTTTAGCTTACGTAGAAAACTACTCTGGTATGTCATCTACACTTGGACTTGCATTCTCTTCTACTGGTAATGCATTCCCAGTTCTTTCTCCAATCTTAGGATGGATTGGCGTATTCATTACAGGTTCAGTAGTTTCAAGTGGTTCTTTATTTGCACCACTTCAAGCAGTAACAGCAGACCAGTTAAACATCGTTCCTTCTACACTCGTTGCCTTAAACGTAGTAGGTGGTACAATGGCAAAAATGGTTTCACCACAATCTGTAGCAGTTGCTTGTGCCGCAGTTGGACTAGTTGGTAAAGAATCTGCTCTATTTAAAACAGCAATGAAATACAGTTTAATCTTCTTAGCTGTTATTAGCTTACTTCAATTAAACGCTGTATTTAATATCTTTTAAAAATAAAACACCGATCCAAATGGATCGGTGTTTTTCACATTACATTTTTTTATTTTTTAATAAAGAAGCTCCAGCAATTTCAGGGTGAGTCATTTCGAATGGATCTAAAATAATATCCAATTCCTCTTCTGTCAGTACACCATGTTCTAAACATAACTCTCTAACAGATTTTCCTGTTTCAATTGCTTCACGTGCAATACGAGATGCTGCTTCATAACCAATATGAGGATTAACTGCTGTAATAATGCCAACACTTTTCTCAACATATTGCTTCAGTAATTCTTCATTTGCTGTAATTCCTTCAATACAATATTCACGGAATACACGGAATCCATTATTCATAATACTTATAGATTGAATTAAATTAAATACAAGCACAGGCTCCATTACGTTTAACTCTAATTGTCCTGCTTCTGATGCTAAGCAAATTGTATGATCGTTTCCGATTACTTGGAATGCGACTTGGTTAATCACTTCTGCCATAACTGGATTTACTTTACCTGGCATAATCGATGAACCCGGCTGACGTGCTGGCAATTGAATTTCAGCTAACCCAACACGTGGCCCAGATGCCATAATACGAAGATCGTTTGCAATTTTAGACATGTTCATCATACATACTTTAAGTGCTGCAGATACTTCTGTATATGCATCTGTATTTTGCGTTGCATCAACTAAATGCTCTGCACCAACAAGTGGGAATCCACTAAACGTTCTTAAATGTTTTACTACTTGTTCAATATACGTAGGATTTGCATTTAATCCTGTACCAACAGCTGTCGCCCCCATATTCACTTCATATAAATGTTGACGAGACTGTTTAATTCTTTTTATATCACGCGCAAGCACTCGGCTATACGCTTCAAATTCTTGTCCAAGGCGAATTGGAACTGCATCTTGTAAATGTGTGCGTCCCATTTTAATAACGTGATCAAACTCTTTTGCTTTTTTACGAAAAGCAGAATGGAGTTCTTCCATTGTAATAAGAAGCTTTTCTAACATCATAAGAGTTGCAATATGAATCCCTGTTGGAAACGCATCGTTCGTTGATTGGGCCATGTTCACATGAGTGTTTGGGCTAATTTTCGCGTACGCCCCTTTTTCATATCCCATACGTTCTAAAGCTCTATTCGCAATTACTTCATTTGTATTCATATTAATAGAAGTTCCGGCTCCGCCTTGAATAGGATCCACGATAAATTGATCATGAAACTTTCCATCAACAATTTCTTGCGCTGCTTCTGCAATTTCATGTCCAATGTCTTTAGCTAAGTAACCAGTATCTATATTCGCAAGTGCCGCCGCTTTTTTCACAATTGCCATTGCTGTAATGAGTGATGGATGAATGCGATATCCTGTAATTGGGAAGTTTTCTACGGCACGTAATGTTTGTACACCATAATAAGCTGCATTTGGTACTTCTTTTTCACCTAAAAAATCTTTTTCTATACGTATATCCTTCGTTGCTATCATTTTTATCACCTATACTTTTTCATTCTAAATCCTTATCCAAAAAATCCACCCTCTAAAAACACGAGTATCATTCAGAAGAATTTTTCAGTATCCACCTTCACTATATAGCACCTTTTTTGAAAGCGCAAACATTTATTTTTCTGTATATCCTTTTTATTAAAGTTTATAGAACATCATTCTTCTACTTTCCTTATTTCCACTCGTTTAATTTGATGCATATCCTTTTCAAGGACTCTAAAATAAAAACCGTGTTTCTCAATAACATCTCCTTCAGCAACGATTTGTTTTTGTACCATAATCCAGCCACCAATTGTATCTACATCATCAGCAATTAAATGTATGCCAAGCAAATCATTTACTTCACTAATAAGCACTTTTCCCTCTACGATTTTATACCCTTCACTTACATGCTCTATAGGCGGGTGTTCATCTTCATCGTATTCATCTCGAATTTCTCCAACAATTTCTTCTAAAATATCCTCTAGTGTAACAATCCCTGCTGTACCACCATATTCATCATACAATACAGCTAATGGTATGTGTTTTCTTTGCATTTGTAATAGTAAATCATGAATTGGAATATTTTCTAGCACTTCAATAACTGGCCTTGTATATGGCATAATCGAGCACTCCTCGTCCCGATTCCCATCCATATAACGAATAAATAAATCTTTTACATTAACCATCCCAATAATTTCATCTTTATCTTCACCAAATACAGGATATCTCGTGTACTTTTCTTGTGCGATTACTTTAATATGTGTTTCGAATGGTTCGTCCTCATATAAGCCTACAACTTCCGTACGAGGTACCATAATTTCTTTTGCTACTCTATTATCAAATTCAAAAATATTATTTACATATTTAAATTCCCTTTGGTTAATCTCTCCGCTCTCATAGCTCTCAGATAAGATTAACCTTAATTCTTCTTCTGAATGAGCTACTTCATGTTCAGAAGCTGGATGTAATCCGAATAAACCAGTTACAACCCTCGCTGAACCATTCAAAGCCCAAATAAACGGATACATAACTCGGTAAAAATAAATAAGTGGTTTCGATAACAATAAGCTAACTTGTTCTGCTTTTTGTATAGCAAATGTCTTTGGAGCAAGTTCCCCAATGACAACATGTAAAAATGTAATTACTGCAAAGGCAATAATAAATGAAACTGTACTGGAAATTGCAGGTGAGAATTGTAATTTTAAAAACAACGGCTCGAGTAAATGTTTAATAGTTGGTTCCCCTAACCACCCGAGCCCTAAAGCAGTAATTGTAATACCTAGCTGACAGGCCGATAAATATTCATCTAAGTTTGAAGTTACCTTTTTAGCTGCCAGTGCACCTCGTCTTTTTTCGCTAACGAGTTGATCAATACGACTGCTACGTACCTTAATAATTGCAAACTCAACAGCCACAAAAAATGCTGTTAACCCAATAAGAATGACTACCATCAATAATTTTAAAATATCCACATATGTCCTTTAGCTTTCTTAGCTAAAGTTACACCTCCTTTTAAAAAGAAGTTTCACTTTAGTTTCTTCAATTATTGGAAAGCAACTCTATATAAAATCCACCAATTTTCAAACCTCATACAATTCTAAAGGTAAACCATCGGGATCTTGGAAAAAGACGAATTTCTTCTCTGTTATTTCATCAATACGGATCGATTCTGTCTCAACACCACATTGATTTAAATGCTTCACAGCTTCTTCTATATTTGTAACAGCAAATGCTAAATGTCTAAGACCTGCTGCTTCTGGAAAACTTTTGCGCTCAGGCGGATTTGGAAATGAAAATAATTCGATTTGATACTCTTCTCCTACACATAAATCTAATTTATAAGAATCTCGTTCCTTTCTATATACTTCATTCAGTTCTTTAAATCCTAATATTCTAGTATAAAAATACTTTGACGTCTCATAATTCGAACAAATAATTGCAACGTGATGCACTCTACATATATTCATACTCTCTCTATTCCTTTCTTTACCAAAGATGCATATTCTCTCTTGAAATGAAAAACATATATAGCAGAATATCTCTTTTAGGGGGCTTATCATGAAATTCATTACTTTTTTCGTCGGACTAATTGTTGTTTTCTTGCTCGCTTATATTGCTAGCAATAATAAGAAGCATATTAAATTTAAACCAATTTTTATCATGCTTATTATACAGTTAATTTTAACCTATTTACTACTAAATACAGAAGTCGGCCTCATACTAATTAGAATCATTTCCAGTTTGTTTACCAAGCTACTCGAGTATGCTGCTGATGGAATAAATTTCGTATTTGGTGGTCTTGCAAATAAAGGTGAAATGCCATTTTTCCTTAATGTATTATTACCAATCGTCTTTATTTCTGTTTTAATTGGCATATTACAACATTTCAAAATACTACCATTTTTTATTCATTGGATCGGGTACTTTCTTAGTAAAATAAATGGTCTTGGGAAATTAGAATCTTACAACGCTATCGCCTCTGCCATTGTCGGTCAATCAGAAGTTTTTATTACAGTGAAAAAGCAATTAGCTCAAATTCCAAAACACCGTCTTTATACACTTTGTGCCTCTGCTATGTCAACCGTATCTATGTCTATCGTAGGTGCCTATATGACAATGATTGAACCTAAATATGTAGTAACTGCACTCGTTCTCAATTTATTTAGCGGTTTTATTATCGTACTCATCATTAACCCTTACGACGTTAAAGATGACGAAGATATTTTAGAAATCAAAGGTGAAAAACAAAGCTTTTTTGAAATGCTTGGAGAATACATTCTTGATGGTTTTCGTGTAGCCATTGTTGTCGGCGCTATGCTCATCGGATTCGTCGCATTAATTAGTTGTATTAATGACCTGTTCCTCATTATATTCGGTATTACGTTCCAACAATTAATCGGCTATGTATTTGCACCTATCGCATTCCTTATCGGTGTACCAAGTTCTGAAATTGTCGCAGCTGGCAGCATTATGGCAACGAAGCTTGTAACGAATGAATTTGTTGCAATGATGGACCTCAGTAAAATTTCTAATAGCCTTTCTCCCCGTACAGTTGGTATTATTTCTGTTTTCCTTGTGTCTTTTGCCAATTTCTCTTCCATTGGTATTATTTCAGGTGCGGTAAAAGGACTAAACGAGGAACAAGGAAACGTTGTTGCGAGGTTTGGCCTTAAATTACTATATGGAGCTACTCTCGTTAGCATTTTATCTGCAATTATCGTAAGCATTATGTTGTAATTAGGTAAAATTTTATCATTTTCTTATCCCTATCTTTTGTATACAATAACGAATAGATGTCTTATAAATAATCAAGACATCTATTTTTTATACATGTACAATCGCTTTTATTTAGCGTAAAATATTTTTTATGTGTTTGAATACACTTCTAAATGTATACACTTTGATAGTTTTAAAGGAGAAAAAATGATGAAATCCGACACGAACAACAATACGCGAGCCAAAAAAGGACGCTCAAAGAAAAAACGCCTACTTTGGTTCCTTCTTATTCCATTACTAATTGTAGCACTTGGAGCAGGAGGCTACTCCTTCCATATATACAGTAAAGCAAAGTCCGTCTTAAATAATGCTTATGCTGAACTAGGTCGAGGAGATAAGTCCAGTAAACGTGAAAAAGCTGTTAAACCTATGACCGACAACATTTCCGTACTTATTATGGGTGTTGATGAAAGTGAAATTAGGGAAAAAGGTTATGGAAAAGCGACTCGAACAGATGCGTTATTACTTGCAACAATTAATAAAAACGATAAATCCGTTAAACTTGTAAGCATTCCACGTGACTCACGCGTCTACATTAAATCACGTGATAAATACGATAAAATTACACATGCGCACGTATTCGGTGGTGTAGACAGCACAATTGATACGGTAGAGAACTTTTTAGATGTTCCAGTTGATTATTATGTAAAATTCAACTTTAAATCCTTTATCAAAATTGTTGATTCTCTTGGTGGTATTACTGTGGACGTTCCAGTTGAGTTCACAGAGCAAAATAGTAAAGATGAAGCAGATGCAATTCATCTAAAAAAAGGACGTCAACATTTAAATGGAGAAGAGGCACTGGCACTAGCTAGAACTCGTCATATCGATAGTGATTATATGCGTGGCCAACGACAACAGCTTGTATTAGAGGCCATTGCTGAAAAGGCACTATCTCTTAATTCCATTAATAAAATCGGTGGCCTACTAGACGCTGTCGATAAAGACTTAAAAACCAATTTAACGTTTGATGATATGATGACAATTACAAAAAATTCAATGGATTCAAATTTAAAGATGGAAAAAATGCAAGTAGAAGGTACAGATAAGTATATAGGTGGTATTTATTATTACGTTCCAAATGAAAAAAGCGTCGATACTATTTCAACTACCCTTCAAAAACATCTCGGTGTTACGAATAAAAATGAACATAAAAAATTATAATAAAAAGGCTGCTAGATCTTTCTAGACAGCCTTTTTATTATATTTTTCAACATATTTTTCATACACATTGTGACAAGAAGTGACAATTATTACAGCAATGTAACATTTTTTATGAAAACATTACACACACAGTAAAAATAATAGTATACTAGTACGTACATAATGTTATTTTCATGATTTTTATACAAAAAATGTAATACATATATTTATACATAAATTTCTGGGGGGAAATAAATGAAGCTAAGTAAAATACTGATTGGTTCTGCAATTGCTGGGGGCATATTACTTTGTGTAGGCGGTGTTGGGGGATATCAATATGTCTCCAAATTAAATAATCAATTAGATACTACTGCATTACCAAATACTACATTTGAAGGTATTTCTCTCGATGGAAAAAATAAGAAAGATATTCAAGCCATTATTAATCAAAAGGTAACTGAATTAGATCAAAAATCCCTTACCTACATATTCCAAAACGATAAACAAACTTACACATGGAAAGATTTAGGGATAAATTATAAAGAGAAAGATATTATTGACAAAATCTTTAAAGAACAAGAAGGAAACGTAATGAATCGTTACAAAATGCGTAAGCAAGCTGAAAACGGTGAATTAAAACGGGACTATAAATTAACACCACAATTAAATGCAACTGCTTATGAAACCTTTATAAAAGATAAATATAATGAAACATTAAAAAATCCTGTTAATGCAGAATTAAGTATTGAAGGCTCAACAGTAAATGTTAGCCAAAGCCAAAACGGAGAAAAAATTGATAAAGGGAAACTAAACGGTTTAACAAACGAAGCTATTACTACTGGTAAATTAGATGTTACATTGCCAGTTACATTCATAAAACCAGAACGTTCTACAGAAGACATACAGAAAATGGGGATTAAAGAAGTCATTGCTGAATATTCTACGCCAATGGCTGGCCGTAACGGAAATCAATCATTTAACGTAAATAAGTCAGCCAATACTTTAAGTGGGGTTATTGTCGCACCTGATGAAACATTTAGTTTTAATGGCCGCGTTGGCGTAACTGACGCTGCACATGGTTATAAATCTGCAGCAGTATATTCACAAGGTAAAGTAATACAAAGTGCAGGCGGAGGAGTTTGCCAAGTCAGTAGTACTTTATACAGCGCAGCTTTAAGGGCAGATTTAGGCATTGTTTCTCGAAGCAATCATTCTATGCCGGTAAATTATTTACCACTTGGGCAAGATGCAGCAGTAGCAGATTATGGTCCAGATTTAAAATTTAAAAATAATACGGGCAATCATATTTATATTCAAGCATTTTCAAATGGAGGTAGTATTACTACACGCATTTTCGGTACAAATACTGGTAAAAATGTTGAAGTTTCTTCTCAAGTAATTAGTAGGACTAGTGATAAAATCACAGCGGTTACGTATAAAAAAGTAACACAAAACGGGGCAGTAATATCAAATGGACAAATTTCAAAAAGCGTATATAAAAGCGCTCCAAAAGAATAGATAATATCAACCGAATAGCATAAAGAAAAAGGCGTGATTTAATCACGCCTTTTTCTTTTGCAGTAATAGTAAAAAAGTTTCAAGATGGTCTTTCGTTTCTTCTAAAGACCACATACGATTCCCTTCCTTCGCAGCTAATACACACGCCTCTTCCCACACGTTCTTTTTCTTCATATTTATTAATTCATCACGTAATTTCAAAACGATTTCTTCGTCTTCTTGTTCAATAAACTCTTCCATCACGCTTACTATTTCATCCTCATGAATACTTAACGTACAGTACGATTTAAGAAAGTATTGTAATGTCGTATACATAATGTACTCCCCCTTCTTATTTATCAGATGGATAAGAAGTAATAATCTTAAACCCTAATTCTCCTGACTTATCTCTTGCTAAAACAGTAACAGTTTTTACCAACTTGTCTTTTACACTCATATTTTTCTTTATTACCGTTTTTCCAACCGGGAATGAATGTGTTGTATTTAATACGAGACGAGCCTCTTTAGAACTTTTTAACCAGTCTTGAATTTCCTTATCATGCTGCTTCAAACTATCTTTTACAGCTTTCGTTGCTGTTTCCTTGTCATAGTATGTACTTGCTGCTGATACTTTATCTGTCTTCAAGCGATTCTTCAAATCTTCTTCTGATTTGCCTACATGTCTTTCAATCGTATGACCATTTTTAGGTGGCCCTTCCATTTCATCTAAAATATTATCACTAATTTTTTCTACTGATGTCGATTGATTCCCTGTTTGTTTCTCTGTTTTTTGTTCTTTTCCTGCACATCCACTTAAGATCAGCATTAGTGCCAATAAACCACTCAAGAAAAGACTACTTATTCGTTTCATCATATCACCTCTTTCATGATTATTATCGCAACTTCACTAAAAGTCAATTTCACAACGAAAAAATCTATCAGTTTTCATTTTTTTCATCTATTTTTCCATATTTACCCGCGCAATTTCATCAACCCTCTATTTTTCTACTTTTATAATATATACCCCCTATATTTTATGATTATTTCCCAGATGAAAACACTGATAATATAACTATAGAACTCTTTTATATAAAGGTTTTCATAGTGTTTTTCAAAATAATTTAAAATACCCCTGTTTTTATATACCCAATACCTATATAAGGTATAAAGACACCTTCTTATCAACATTTTTCTACATTATGTAAATTTACCCTTGCCTATACAAACGAAATATGGTGTAATGCAAAAAAAGATAAAGGATTTTAAACAATGGCTGAAACGATTCAAAATTTCTTAACAGAATACTATTCAATCGCAATTCCACTTAGTATCTTAATTAACATCATCATTAGTCTTTTAGGTGTTATTCCTAGCATCTTTTTAACCGCCATTAACATACAGCTCTTCGGTGTAACAAATGGCACAATCATTTCAATCGCAGGTGAGGCCTTAGGGGCTATTATCTCGTTTTATATTTATCGTATAGGCCTTCAAAAGTTCACTCACGATAAAGTAAATAAGTACCCAAAGGTAGAGCGTCTTCTTTATGTAGAAGGTAGAGAGGCCTTTCTACTCGTTCTATCGTTCCGACTGATACCTTTCATCCCATCAAGTATCGTGACTTTATTTGCAGCTCTAGGGAAAATGTCATTACTCTCCTTCAGTATTGCCAGTACAATAGGTAAAATACCGGCCTTATTGATTGAAGTATATTCGGCATACCAAGTCATGAACGGAACAAATGAAGCGAAGTGGGTTGTAACGATCGCCGGTTGCATTGGATTGTTTTATTTGTGGAAAAAATGGAGAAAAAAATAAAGAAGGAGCATAGGCTCCTTCTTTATTTTTGAGGTATTTTATTAATAACTATCCCTTAAAACCTTAGTTTACACCAACAGCACTAAATGATTGCTTAACTGCTGCTACTTCAGCAGAATTTGCACCATATAAGTCTGCAGCAGCTTGTACCGCACCAGCACGAGCTTGACTAAATGTAGTAGATTGTGTGAAATACTGTGTATTTGCACGGTAGTAAATCGCACCTAATTTATCTTTTCCGATACCAGTTACAGTTACACCAAAATGCGTACCGCCATTTGCTAATAAATAAGCTTGTTTATTAATAATGCCGCTGTTTGTATGAACGCCACCGTTATCACTTGAACCCGTGTAACGCTTAGAATAATGGTCTGGATCACCATACTTCGTAGGATCACTCATAGAGCGAAGCGCGTCTCCTGCTTTACCAGGTGTGTAAATATCTTCACCAATCTCCCAATCTGGGTTACGGTTATCATAGAATTCTACTAAAGTACCAAAGATATCAGAAATCGCTTCATTTAACGCTCCTGATTCATTTTGATAAATTAGATTTGAACTATTTTCCGTAACAGCATGCGTTAATTCGTGACCAATTACATCAATACCACCAGATAATGAAGTGAATGTTACACCATCACCATCTCCGTATACCATTTGTGATCCGTTCCAGAATGCATTATTATAATTACTTCCGTAATGAACTGTTGATTTTAACGGCGCTCCTGCATCATTAATAGAATTTCTATTAAATGTAGCTTTATAGTAATCATATGTTTTACCTGCATAGTAATGAGCATCTA
Source organism: Bacillus sp. 22475 (assembly GCF_052044835.1). Taxonomy (NCBI): domain Bacteria; kingdom Bacillati; phylum Bacillota; class Bacilli; order Caryophanales; family Bacillaceae; genus Bacillus; species Bacillus sp. 22475. The sequence goes on from NZ_JBQENW010000007.1 coordinate 129,075, forward strand.
CTGCCGCTGCATCATACGCTGCATTGAAAACATTATCCGCATCTGCCCATAATGTCCCTGGTAATGTTGAACGGTTTTTCGCATCATATGTGAAAATCGTTGCCCCACGCGTATTATCTTGTAAGTAGTAAGATGATCCAGATAACGTTGTATTAAGCGACTTCGTATCTCCTAATACACCTTTACCAGTTCCAACTTTATTTGTTCCTGTTACAGGCTTTATAACAGCTTTCGCATCCTGTTTAGGAGCCTCTTGCTTAACTGGTGACTTATCATCATTCGTCACATGATCAATTGTATTAAACTTATTTAATACTTTACCGCTGTCTGCCTCAATGAAATAGTAGTAGTTTCCTGGACTTGGGTCTAGGAAGTTTAAATTCACAACATATGCATATGTTGTTTCCTCACCATTTTGATATACATATAAGTCCGCTTTTGGTTCTACCTCATATTTCGGTGTTACGCCTAAATCTTGCTGCGCAATTTCAATCGCTTTTGTGCCTTCAATCTTATTTTTATTTTTCAACTTTTCCTTTTTGTCTAAATCAGGTGCAACTGTTCCAGACAACACTTTTAAAGAACCGTCTTTACTTACGTGAGCTACTTGAGTAGAACCCCATACAGGTACTCCTTCGTAAACTTGTTGCATACGTACTACTGTTGAATCAGTTACAGCATCTTTCTTCACTTGTTTCACTTTGAAAGAATCTTGCGCACTCTTTTCCCCTAGCTTGTAATCACCTTTTGCTGCGTTTAAGTAATCAAACACAACAGATTCTGCTTTCTTACCAGTCGCTCCAGTTAAATCACCAGAAATAAACTCAGGTGACTGTACTGTCTCATTGTACTTCTTCGTAGAGAGTACATTTTTAGAATCCGCAAACGCAGAGCCTGTCCCTCCAAACGTTGTAACTGCCATTCCTGTCGCTAACACTAATGCTAAACTCTTCTTTTTCATATAACCTTCCCCCTAATAAAAAATTTTTTGAAAAAGAGTAGTTTCATATTAGCATTATGTTTCCACTATTAATATACTAAAAATTCAAATAATTTTTTTCTCAAGTTTTGTAGAATTTTGAGGAACAAATATTGAAAAAACCCTTTCCGATTGGAAAGGGGTTTTTCAATATTTTCTTAACCATAAATATCTGGATTAGAGTAATTTATAACCTTTTCTTCTGAAAATTTAAAACCGTAAATATCTGGGTTAGAATATTTTATACTACTTTCTTTTAAAGCGTTTAATCCATAAATATCTGGATTAGAGTAATTTACTGAGCCTTCTTTTAAAGACTTTACCCCATATATGTCTGGATTTGAATAATTAACGCCTAAAGAAAGAATCGCTACTATTCCAAGCCCTACTGCACCATAAATGCGCTTTTTCAATTCAATTCCTCCTTTTCTTCTAAAACTTTAATAACTTCTTTATAATATTTATTACTTTCCTCATACTTAAATTCATTCTCTAAATACATAGCTAATTCTAAATAAGCATTTTTTAATTCCTTCATACTACCTACACTCTTAAAAAACGGAATAGCCTCATTCTCTAAAAATCTCTTAAATTCTTGAGATTCTCCAAAATATTTATACTTAAATATACAGAATGAATAAATCATTTTATTGTATTTCTCATCACTCCGTGAGCAATCAATTCCTTTTTCTATCCATTCCTGCGCTTCTTCATAACGTTTAAGATGAATGTATTGCTTAGCCAGTCCATAAATTGTTTCAATATAATTCATATTGACAGTCTTCTGCAATTCGAAACTTTGAAGAAAATAGTCTTTAGATTTATCATGCTCATTTTTATAATGGTATAATTCCCCCATATTATTTAAAGTCATAGCTTTAATCATATCTTTTTCCGCAAAAGAATCTACTTCTCTTAATATACTCTCATAAATCTTTAGAGCTTCTTCATATTGTGCTTTTTCAACATAACTTAAAGCAATAATCGTTTGACAATTTATTACATAACGGAATTTATATTCGTTACGGAACCCCTCCATGGCAATATGAGCAAAATGCATGGCTAAATGTGGTATATTTAGATGACTATACGCAAGACTTAGGTTATAATATATCCCCGTTTCATAATATCCTTGCTCTTTAGCCATTTCTTCTGTTTCAATTAAATATTTTAAACTTTCCTTATGCTTATATTGCAAACTAAGTAATAATGCCTTACTGTACGTATACAATAACTTTTGAAAGGGTGAGTATTTCTTGTACACTTTCTTCAATCTGTCCAATTCTTCTTCAAGAGCAGGTAGATCTCGCTTCATCATTAAATAACGTGTATACAGCAGTTTATAATAATTTATAATTTCAAAATCCAACACATGCTTCATTTCACCTTGTAACTCTTCATATATACGTTCTACTTGTTGCTTGTCCAAATGAACTAGTGCATTCAGCCATTCATCCAGCTTCCCCTTCACATCTTCTTCTACATCTCTCAAATCCGTCACGGCAATTTCTAGTCTTGTGCAGAGCAATTGTAGAATTTCTTCTGATGCTTCGATCTTTCCATTTTCAATCTTACTTAAGTATGAGACAGAACAAATGCCCTGACATAATTCTTCTTGTGTCATTTTTTGCTGTAGCCGTTTATAAAAGACTTGTTTGCCTATTTTTTCTAATGTTTGTTGCATTGTCCTCCTCCATTCTCATTACCCCCATTACTCTAATAATACATAAAATCTGGAGAAATATAAATTGATAAATATAAATTTTCTAAAAAATATGCATAATTTCATTTTTTTCTCTCTTGACTTCACTTCAATATCTCTTCTTTGCTACGAATGGTGAAAAATTGGTATACTATAACCAAATTATGGAGGTGTTCTCGCGATGACTCATTATAAAGACGATAGTTATGCCTTACATACAGACCTATATCAAATCAACATGGCTTATACATATTGGAAAGATGGTATTCATAATCGCCGTTCCGTGTTTGATTTATACTTTCGAAAGCTTCCATTCGAGAACGGTTATGCTGTTTTTGCTGGCCTTGAGAAAATTGTAGAGTACATAGAAAATTTCAGTTTTACTGAAAGCGATATCGCTTATTTAGCAGAATTACAATTTGAAGAAGAATTCCTTCATTATTTACAAAATATGAAATTCACTGGGACGATTCGCAGTATGCAAGAAGGTGAAGTTGTATTTAATAACGAGCCTTTATTACGTGTTGATGCACCACTGGGTGAAGCACAAATTATTGAAACCGCCCTCTTAAATATTGTGAATTACCAAACATTAATTGCAACAAAAGCTGCTCGTATGAAACATGCTGCAAGTAATGATGAGCTTTTAGAGTTCGGCACAAGACGCGCCCATGAGTTCGATGCTGCCCTTTGGGGGACACGCGCTGCCTTTATTGGTGGTTTCTCCTCTACAAGCAACGTTCGTGCTGGAAAACGCTTCGGGATCCCTGTAGCTGGCACACATGCGCACTCGTTCGTTCAAGCATATCGCGATGAATACGTCGCATTTAAGAAATACGCTGAAACTCATAAAAAATGCGTCTTTCTCGTTGATACATATGACACATTGAAATCTGGTGTTCCAAATGCGATTCGTGTCGCCAAAGAATTTGGAGATCGTATTGATTTCTATGGTATACGTCTTGATAGTGGTGATATGGCTTATTTATCTAAAAAGGCAAGAAAACTACTAGATGAAGCAGGATTTACAAATACAAAAATTATCGCTTCTAGCGATTTAGATGAATACACAATTATGCACCTTAAATCTCAAGGAGCAAAAATTGACGTATGGGGCGTTGGGACGAAATTAATTACGTCCTTTGAGCAACCTGCATTAGGGGCTGTTTACAAACTAGTTGCGATTGAAGATACTGACGGAAAATTAAATGATACGATTAAAATTTCATCTAATCCTGAAAAAATTACCACTCCAGGACTGAAACGAATTTATCGTATTATCAATCGGGTTAACGATCATGCAGAAGGCGATTATATTGCGTTAGATTCTGAAGAACCTGGAAAAGAAGAGCGCTTAAAAATGTTCCATCCAGTTCACACATATATAAGTAAATTCGTAACAAACTTTGAAGCCCGTGAACTCCATAAAGACATTTTCGTTAACGGTGAAAGAACATATGAACTACCAAGTATATTAGATATTCAACAATATAATGAACAGAGTCTCGCTCTATTTTGGGAAGAATACATGCGAACTTTAAATCCCGAAGAGTATCCTGTCGATTTAAGCCAAGAATGTTGGGATCATAAAATGAATTACATTCAAACTGTTCGAGAACAAGTTGAAAAAAACATACAAAAGTAAACAGAGAAGTTTCTCCTTCTCTGTTTTTTTCAATACTATATGGATATTTGTAAAAAATATATTAAAATAATAAGACGAATGTTTTTTATTTGTAAATTTTAATATTATACTATTCAAAAGTAAAATAATATTTGATATTATTTTATTGAATCAATTTCAACAAAATCACTAGTAAAAAAGAGGACGCAGGTTACGTCCTCTTTTTTATAAATCCTTCACTCGTAATACACGCATTGCATTTAACACTGCAAGTAGTGTCACACCAACATCTGAGAAAACAGCTTCCCACATTGTTGCAATACCAAAGGCACCAAGTAATAGAACGATCCCTTTTACACCTAAAGCAAAGATGATATTCTGCCACACTATACTTCTTGTGCGTTTTGCAATTTTTACAGCTGTCGCAATTTTCGAAGGCTCATCAGTCATAATAACGATGTCTGCCGCTTCAATCGCTGCATCTGATCCTAAACCACCCATCGCAATACCAACGTCTGCACGGGCTAATACTGGTGTATCATTAATACCGTCACCAACGAAGGCAATTTTTTCTTTTCCGTGCTTCGCTGCATCAATTTTTTCAATCTCTTCTACTTTTTGTTGCGGTAGTAATTCCGCATGAACTTCATCTAAGCCTAATTCTTTACCGACAGCTTCACCAACTGTTTTTGCATCACCAGTTAACATTACTGTCTTTTTAATACCTAGTTCTTTTAACTTTTGAATCGCTTGTTTCGAATCCTCTTTCACCTCATCAGAGATAACAATATAACCTGCATATTTTCCATCTACAGCAACGTGAACTAATGTACCTACTGTTTCTGGTTGTTTAAATTCAATATTTTCTTTTCTCATTAATTTTGCATTACCTGCAAAAATTTCTTTTCCTTGTACTTTTACGACTGTACCGTGACCAGAAATTTCGTTATAATCATCGATTATTTTTTCATCAATTGATTTTCCATATGCCTTTCGAATAGATTGGGCAATCGGATGGTTAGAATACACTTCAGCAAATGCCGCATACTCTAATAACTCTTCGCTTGTAGTACCTTCACTCGGTTCCATTTTTGTAACTTTGAAAACACCTTTTGTTAATGTTCCTGTTTTGTCAAAAACAATATATTTTACATCATTTAAAGCTTCTAAATAGTTACTACCTTTTACTAACACACCACTTTTAGATGCACCACCGATACCTCCAAAGAATCCAAGGGGAATGGATACAACTAACGCACATGGACAAGAGATTACTAAGAACACTAAAGCTCTATAAATCCAATCAGAGAATGTAGCCCCTTCTAAAATAAGCGGTGGAATAAACGCCATGATAGCAGCTGTAATAACTACAACTGGAGTGTAGTAACGCGCAAACTTCGTAATAAAGTTTTCTGTTGGTGCTTTTTTACTGCTTGCATTTTGAACTAAATCTAAAATTTTCGATACAGTTGATTCACCAAATTCTTTTGTAACTTCAATTGTCAACACGCCGTTTTGGTTCACAAAGCCACTTAATACATCATTTCCAACTTCAACTTCACGTGGTACAGATTCACCAGTTAATGCTGAAGTATCTACCATTGATGTTCCTTCAATTACTTTTCCGTCTAATGGTACTTTCTCACCTGGCTTAACGATAATATAATCGCCAATTTGTACATCTTCTGGTGATACTTGTTTCGTTTCATTTCCAACCTTTACATTCGCATAATCAGGACGAATATCCATTAATGAAGTAATGGATTTTCGAGAGCGGTTTACCGCAATGCTTTGGAATAGTTCTCCTACTTGATAAAATAGCATTACTGCTACAGCTTCTGAATATTGCTGAATTGCAAAAGCTCCTACAGTTGCAATTGCCATTAAGAAGTTTTCATCAAATACTTGGCCACGAGTTATGTTTCTTACCGCTCTCCAAACGATATCTCCACCTATTAATAAATAAGCAAGGACGAATAACGGAATTGTTACCATTTGTGGTAAGCCCGCTAATGCAGCAATTGCTGTCAAAATTCCGCCGACCACTAATCTCCCTACCACCTTTTTCACGTTTGCTTCACCATGATCGTGACTATGTCCGTGGTCATGACCGTTCTTCTCTTCACGAACAACTTTCACATCTGGCTCTAACTTTTGAACGACATTTGTTATATTTGCTACAGTCGCTTCTAGTTCTCTTTTATTCGCAACTTCTACTCGTAGTTTCTTCGATACGAAATCAACAGTTGCTTCTGAGACAGCTGGCATTTCCTTAACTTTATTTTCAATTTTCATTGCACAGTTCGCGCAATCTAAACCTTCTAATATAAATACTTCTTTAGCAATTTTATTTTTTTGTTCTTCTTGTACTTTAATATGCGGTTCTAATTTTGTAACGAGTTGTTTTGCTTCCGTAACAACTTCGTTTTCTTTATTTTGTGCTGTTTCTAAGATCATTGTCTTTGTTGCGAAGTTTACAGAGCAAGAATTTACTCCTTCTATATTCCCAACACCTTTTTCAATTTTCATTGCACAATTCGCACAATCTAAACCTTCTAACATCAGTTTCTTTTTCACTAATGCTTCAGCCATCGTTCTCCCTCCTCGCGTTCTTTTTATTCTTCTTCGTTTACGTGTTCAAACGCTTGCTCGAAGATATGAATTACGTGCTGGTCAGCTAACGAATAATAAACAACCTTTCCTTCTTTACGATTCTTCACAAGTTTCGCTTGCTTTAACACACGAAGCTGATGCGAAATAGATGATTGTGTCATTCCTAATAAATAAGCTAAATCACAAACGCACATTTCAGCTTCAAATAGCGCATGTAATATTCTCGTACGTGTACGGTCACCTAATACTTTAAATAGTTCTGCTACTTTACTTAAACTTTCATCAGTTGGAATTGTTTGTTTTACTTGCTCAACAACTTCTTCATGAATTATCGTTTGAGAACATGTCTCTTGTGGTGTCTCTACTTTATTTCCAGCCATTATAGCTCACCTCTTTAATTGAACATATGAACAATCATTCATATATATTATACTCTTATTATATGAGCGCCTACTCATATGTGTCAATGAAATCTGATTTTTTTTTATGAACATTTCGTTCACATTTTAGTAAGGCATATACATATTTTCCGCATCCTCTATATTCTCATACAAAAAAGGATGTACAATTCGCACACCCCTTTTTACTTACTTTTCATTTTTCACCGCATCCACAATTAAAGAAACAAATCCTAACTGATTATCCCGATTTCTATGGTCAAAACGTTTCGATCGATATATAAATCCATCTTTCTCATTCCAATCATTATAGTGGAACTTACCATTCTCATCACAGTATTCCAAAAGCCTCACTTGAAAACCTGCTGATTCAAACATGGACGTGATTGTTTTGTAGTTATGAACAATTTTATGGCTTGCTGCAGGATGATCTAATGGACCAGGTCCACCTACTTGTACCCCTTGCTGATATTCTTCATCTGGGAAAAATGCATCTGGTACTGCACAACGAATATATCCATTCTCTATTAAAAATTCATAACAAATTTTTGCAGCTTCAATTCCTTCTTCATATGATAAATGCTCCCATACATGTTCTGCCAAAATTACTGATAAAGAATTAGGTTGAAATTTATCCCGCCAAGTTTCTCTTCGTACTAAATTTAATTCTTCTTCATTCGTATGTAACCAACCAGGGTTATTATTATAACCCTCTGCTCCAACAACAACTTTCGTTTTTAACATTTCTCTCCCACCCTTTTTCATATTCCGACATAAAATTTCAACAAAGTAATATACATTCCCTTTATTTCAACAAAAGAAAAAGCCTTGCGCGCTCCCTAGACGCACAAGGCTTACTATCTTATATCCCTTTAATCAGCTTTTAATTAGCTTGTTCTAAATTATCCTGCGAACTTCCATCGTCTTTTAAATGACTATGTTTTTTCGAATAAACAAAGTATACAACTACTCCAATTGCTAACCAAACACCGAAGTATATCCATGTTTTTAATGGTAGGTTTACCATTAAGAATAGACAACATGCAACTGAAATGATCGGCAAGATCGGTACAAGTGGTACCATAAATCCACGTTGTAATTTCGGATGCGTTTTACGAAGAATGATAACAGTTACACCAACCATGGCGAATGTTAATAACGCTCCAATATTCGCTAAATTTGACAATTCTTTTAAATCGATAAATCCAGCAATTAAAGCACTACCAATTCCTGTTAACCAAACTGAGAATGTTGGCGCTTCAGTCTTCTTGTTAATTTTCGCGAAAGATTTTGGTAATAAACCGTCACGACTCATAGCGAAGAATACGCGTGTCGTAGCGTAGATGTACGCGAAAATTACAGCCATAATACCAATTACAGCTCCAATAGCAATTACACCAGCCACTTTATCTTGTCCTACAACTTCTAGTACATAGGCCATAGCTTCAGGTACATCTAATTCCTTGTAAGAAACCATACCTGTCATAACGAGACAAACTACAACATAAATGATTGTACAAATGACTAATGAAGCAATAATACCAATCGGTAGATCACGTTGCGGATTTTTTACTTCTTCAGCAGAAGTTGCTAATGCATCAAATCCTAAGAAAGCGAAGAATACTGCTGCTCCCCCCGCGAAAACTCCACTTAAACCGTACGGTGCAAATGGTATCCAGTTTTCTGGTTTCACGTAGAATACACCAACTGCAATGAATAAAACAACAATACCAATTTTAATTAATACCATTATGTTATTCACACGCTTACTTTCTTTCGTACCTCTTGATAATAACCAAGTTATTACTAACGTAACGATAACTGCCGGTAAGTTTACCATACCACCTTGCGCTGGAATCGTTAACAATGCTTTTGGAATTTCAAGTCCCAATCCACTCACTAAGTTATGGAAATAACCCGTCCATCCGCCAGCTACTGCGGCAGTCGTTACGACATATACGGATAGTAATGTCCATCCCATTAAATGAGCAACAAACTCACCAATTGTTGCATACGAATATGTGTACACACTACCTGAAACAGGAAGTGTAGATGCAACTTCTGCATAACATAATGCTGCAAATCCACAAACAATTGCTGCAATCATAAATGAAAAAATAACTGCTGGACCAGCATCTCTTGCTGCTACTAATCCAGTTAATACTAGAACTCCTGTACCAATTATCGCACCAATCCCTAGCATTGTTAGGTCAAATGCCCCTAGCGTTTTCGTCAAAGTTTTACTTTTACTTTCCCCTAACAATTGCGTAACGGATTTCTTTTTAAATAGGTTGGCCACGATGTATGCCCCCTTTTACTAAGAAGAGCTAAGAGGTATTATCTCTTAGCTCTTATCATGTTGTATTATATATTGTTCGATTTTGTTTTGTATAATGCTTCTATTAGCAAGATACTGTTTCTGCTTCTAATAATTCTTTTGCACCTTTGTACTCTACACCGTGAGCTTCTGCAACTGCTTCGAATGTTACATAGCCATCTAATGTGTTAATACCTTTTAGTAATGCAGAGTTACCTAGGCAAGCTTCTTTGTAGCCTTTGTTAGCAATTTGTACTGCATATGGTACTGTTACGTTTGTTAATGCAAGAGTTGATGTACGTGGAACCGCACCTGGCATGTTTGCAACTGCATAATGAACAACGCCGTGTTTTTCATAAGTTGGGTTATCATGAGTTGTAATACGATCAGTTGTTTCGAAAATACCACCTTGGTCAATCGCGATATCTACAACAACAGAACCTGGTTCCATTGATTTAATCATTTCTTCTGTTACAAGTTTTGGAGCTTTTGCACCTGGGATTAATACTGCACCGATTACAAGATCAGACTCTTTAACAGCTTCTGCAATATTGTAAGGATTAGACATTAAAGTTTTTACTTGGTTTCCGAAAATGTCATCTAATTGACGAAGACGTTCTGCGCTTAAGTCGATGATTGTTACATCCGCACCTAGTCCAACTGCAATTTTAGCAGCATTTGTACCAGCTTGTCCACCACCGATGATTGTTACTTTACCACGTTTAACCCCTGGAACACCTGCAAGTAAGATACCTTTACCGCCTTTGTTTTTCTCAAGGAATTGTGCACCAATTTGTGCAGCCATACGACCAGCTACTTCACTCATAGGTGCAAGTAATGGTAGAGAACGGTTTTCTAATTGTACTGTTTCATATGCAATTGCAACAACTTTCTTCTCAATTAACGCTTTTGTTAATTCTGGCTCTGGAGCTAAGTGTAAGTATGTGAATAAGATTAAGCCTTCACTGAAGTGTTTGTATTCGCTTTCAATTGGTTCTTTAACTTTCATAACCATTTCCATGTTCCAAGCTTCTTCAGCTGTATCAACAATTTTTGCTCCCGCTTCAACATACTGAGCATCTGTGAAACCAGATCCTAACCCTGCACCCTTTTGAATGAATACTTCGTGATTGTTACGAATTAAATGTACAACACCTGCTGGTGTCATTGCCACACGGTTTTCGTTGTTTTTAATTTCTGCTGGTACCCCAATACGCATAATGAAATGCCCCCTTATAATTAACAGAAAAAAGAGATTCTTTTTTCTTTTTGTAATAATTAATAACTTATGTCCTTATTCTAGCATAACTTAAAAGTTATGAAAACGCTAACATAACATTTTTCTAAAGTTTATATATTTAGAATAGTGTAAATATATAAAACATTGATTCTATTAGGGGTTTCGTGGCATTTCACTATCTATCACTCTATTTTTATTATACTTCTTCAAAATAAATAGTAATCATTTATTATTCGACAATAATGTAACAATGTAAGAAACCTAAGTGACAACGTATACATATACAGTTATTACTTTACTTAATACTTTAGAGATATATTCTTTTCACAAAAAAACAGCTGCTAGCATTTAGCTAGCAGCTGGATAACTTATAAATAGTTTTGAAAACAAATCATCTGTCGTTTCAGTAATTTTATCAAACAGATCACTTTCTTCCGCTTCTTGCTCTTTTAACATCTTAATTGTTTCACGTGCATCTTCAGGGTAATCGGTTATGATACCATCTACGTTTAACTTATAATATGCCTTTAAATTTTCCATATCATTTACTGTCCATACGTAAATTGGTTTGTTTAACTTCCTTGCTTCTTTTACTAATTTCTTATTTAACATATATTCTTCTGCTACGTAAAAGTCAGCCTTCACATTCTTTAAGTTAGCTCTACTTGCATACAATATATACCCTACTTTTATATCTGGATTTGCACGCTTAAACTCTTTAATAAGCGGATAGTGTAACGTTTGAATTACACATTGCTTCTCAAATTCATTATCTTTAATCGTTTTTAAGACTTTGTTTACAAAATCTTTTTCGCCCCCATGAAGCTTCACTTCTATATTAAGTTTGATTTTGCCATTTGCTAGCTTAATGATTTCATCAAGTGTACTTATTTGTCCTGAAAGTCCATCTTGACTAAGGGTAAGCTGCCTTAACTCCGCCATCGTTAAATCTGACACATGCACATTGGCATTTGCGAGACGTTTCAGCTTCAAATCATGTATAACCGCTAGTTCACCGTCTTTCGTTTGTAATACATCTATTTCAGCGTAGTCTGCTTTTGCATCAATAGCACCTTGCACAGCTTCTTTCGTATTTTCTACGCCTTTTGATATATACCCGCGGTGCGCCATAATAATCGGTTCTTTATACGAATTTGAAATAAACGTTACAATGAAGGCAACGACCATTCCCGCAGTAATAATTCCTACAATGTATACGCCAATGAATTTCCAACGATGTTTTTGGAAGAAACATTTATCTGCTTTCGTTTTCGAATAATCTAATCCTTCTTCTAATAAAACATCCTCAACCGGAACCTTTTGTAAGTATAATCGCGTAATCGCCATAATATAAAACGGCGTCACGATAAAGCTGAATAAATACAATGTGCTCGTTAAAAATACAGAAATCGTTGATTCAGCTAATAATGCAAATGTTCCTTTCGGGTTTGTAAATTCATAAACACCCCATAGGCACAATAAATACATTCCCAAAAACACGACATATACAATTCCAATTGAAATAAAAAATCCTACTAAAAAGAGTAGTACTTTAAAAAAGCTTTCCTTTACTAAAGTTGCACTTTTACGTGCTGCCACGCGAAATGATTTTTGCTCTAAAACAACAATAGGTAGAACGAAAATCCATCGAAGATTCAAATACGCGACTACAGCAAAGAACGTGTAATAACCAACTTGCCCCATCGTCGTCTTAAACAGTTCTCCTGTAATAAAGTTAGGAATTTGAATTTGCGGGATTAATGCCGTTTCATATCCCATATTTAAAAGAGGCAACAATACGACAGCATATAAAATAAATCCTGGTAAGCAATATGTGAAAAGAGTAGGTAAATACGTTACCGTTTTATATAAAATCGGACGTAATTTTACCTTCTGTCTTTTATGAGCGAAATACGAAATAATAATAAGCACCGCAAATTCCGTAAAGATAAGAAACAGTGCTAACAATGACAAAATCACGATTGCTAAGATGCCATAAGGCGTCTTTAAAAACGCTAATAATTCATCATTTGTCGCATTTGCATAACCACCAAAATACAATAACTTATTAAAAATGATTCCAAATAGTGGAACAAACACAATCGCTGCTAATAATTTATAAGCAAGTTGAAAAGTTAATACATTCCAAAAAGCAAATTTAACTGTTTGAAAGGAATGTCTCATTACTCCTGGTATAGATAGTTTTTTACGGTGTTGCATATATTCCTCCAAATTCTAAAACGGTATTTGAGATGGATTCCATATTTCCAGTTCTAATCCATCTTTTTAATAATAATATATTCCGCTTAACATGAACACTCTTATACATATAATGAAAAAAGTGATGGCTACTTCCCATCACTTTTTCATTTATTCTATTTTTTCTCTAGCCCTTGTCCAAATGCTTTCAAGAAGCTAAAACCGAATGTAATAGCTCTATTGATATCTGGATCTTTTAATACTTTAAAGAAATCCATCACTTTTGTTTTTTTACCACTATTTAATTCATCTGTTGCAAATTGTAATCCTGTAACTAAACTTGACGTAATTTGCTTCGTTATTTCTGGGTCAACTGAAGATAACGCTTCTCCTGCCCCCATCATATTGTTTAACGCATTTTTAACGGGTTCACGATTTAATTGCTCCACAGCGATTTTTGAAACATCTTCCTTCGCAGCAAGTAAACTAATCGCTGCATCTAATATACCAGCCTTCTGCAACTGTGCTAAAAGCTGCATCGTTTCTTCTACTGCTTCACGATTATTAGATAGCTCATTTAGAAGTTCATCTGCTAATTGCTGTTTCTGTTCTTCCTCTGTTACAACTTTCTTTTTAATTATAGTAATTTCTTTCGCCACTATCTCCGCCCCCTAGTCCACAAGTGATACGTATTGTTTTCTTTGCCATTTTTGCTCGATTTCAACACCGTTTTGCGGATTACGCTTTTTATCTCTCGGGTTTGAAGATGGTAACGGACGCTTCCCTTTTTCACGTAATACACGCATTTTTACCATCGTTTGTTTATACGCTGGTGTACACGTATAAAGATCTGTCGCCGTTCCAGTTAAAATATTGATTGCCTCTTCATTTACCGTTGCATGCATCGGTAAATATAGCTCTTTCCCCGTTACACGATCTGTAACAAGTGCCTGTACTTTAATTTTCCCAAATGGTGATGCTAATTCTACAAGACCACCATCTTTCACATTACGCTCTAGGGCAAGTTCCGGCGAGATTTCAACGAACACTTCAGATACTTTAGATAAAATACCAGCCGATTTATTCGTCATATTCCCTTCATGGAAATGTTCTAACATACGACCATTATTTAAAAGTAAATCATACTCATCTGGTGCTACAACTGGTGGTACCCATTCATCTAATGATAGACGAGCTAGTTTATCCGGGAAGTTAAATCCGTCCACATATAATAGTGGTGTATCGCTACCATCATGGCTACCCCAACATAAACTATTCCATCCTTCTAAACGATCGTATGTTGCCTGAGAATATAAAGGTGCAAGCGATGCAATTTCATCCATAATTTCACTTGGATTTTCATAATTCCAGTCCCCGCCAAGTGCACGAGCTACTCTTTGTAAAATCCACCAGTCTGGCTTTGAATCACCAAGCGGCTTCAATACTTCATATAATCTTTGAATACGGCGCTCTGTATTCGTAAATGTTCCCTCTTTTTCTAAGCTTGGTGCTGCCGGTAAAATAACATCAGCAAAACGAGCTGTTTTCGATAAGAACATATCTTGAACAACAAGGAAATCTAAATTCGCTAAAATATGTTGTACATGGTTGGCATTCGAATCTACTAAAGCCATTTCTTCACCCATAACATACATACCATGCAGTTTTCCTTCATCTGCCGCAAGTAACATTGCAATATTATTTAAACCTGGTGCTTTCGGAATTGTAGTACCGTATGCTTTTTCAAATTTCGCACGGAGCGCATCATCTGAAACTGCTTGGTAACCTGGAAGCCAGTTTGGTAATGTTGCCATATCACAAGCGCCTTGTACGTTATTATGTCCGCGTAATGGATATGCTCCTGCACCAGGACGACGATAGTTACCCGTAACAAGCAATAGATTTGAAATTGCTGCTGAAGTTGTACTTCCTCCAGTATTTTGAGTTACACCCATTCCCCAAAGTACACAAGTACCATCTGCTTCATATACCATACGAGCCATTTCTTTCAGATTTTCTTTCGAAATCCCCGTAATTTCTTCTGTATAATCAAGCGTATACTTTTCTACCATTTTGCTATATTCATCAAAATTCTTCACATTTTCAGCTATGAACTTTTTATCGTGCCAATCTTGATCAATAATATATTTCGTAATACCAGCGAGCCATACGTAATCAGTTCCTTGGCGCGGATGAATGAATAAATCCGCACGCTCTGCCATTTCATGTTTACGAAGGTCTGCCACAATTAATTTTTGGTCATGTAATTTATGAGCACGTTTTACACGCGTTGCAAGTACAGGATGTCCTTCTGTTGGATTTGCTCCAACGATAATGACAAGACCTGCTTCCGCAATATCTTTCACTGTTCCAGCGTCCCCGCCCATACCGACAGTTTTAAATAAACCGTCTGTTGCTGGAGATTGACAATAACGGGAACAGTTGTCTACATTATTCGTTCCATATATTTGACGGGCTAGTTTTTGCATAAGATAATTTTCTTCATTCGTTACTTTCGAAGAAGAAATAAACCCAAATGCATCACTTCCATATTCTGATTTAATATGCTGCATATTGGATGCAACAACTTCCAGAGCCTCTTCCCATGAAGCTTCAACAAACGTATCTCCTTGGCGAATTAATGGCTTTGTAATACGATCTTCACTGTTTACAAAATCCCATCCAAATTTGCCTTTTACACATGTGGAAATACCGTTAACCGGCGCATCTGAAACAGGCTGCACTTTCAAAATGTGGCGGTCTTTCGTCCATACTTCAAATGAACAACCTACACCACAAAATGTACAAACTGTTTTTGTTTTATTCACTTTCGTCTTACGCATCGCAGCCTCTACTTCTGAAACTGCTAAAATACTACTATATCCCGGCTCTACATCCTTTACAAAATCAATCATCGGATCTAACACATCCGGTTTCAATCCTGTCATGAATCCAGCTTCACCCAGCATTGTTTTTTCCATTAACGCATTACATGGACATACTGTTACACACTGCCCACAACTTACACAAGATGAGTCATTTATACTTACACCATTGTCCCATATAACACGTGGACGGTCTAAGCTCCAATCAATCGATATAGTTTCATTCACTTGTAAGTTTTGACATACTTCTACACACTGCCCACAAGCAATACATTGATTTGGATCATATCGATAAAATGGATGTGACATATCCACTTCACACGCACTTACTTTTGGCTCATACGGATATTTCTGTTCCTCAATTCCCATCATATGTACTGTATTATGGACTTTACAGTTACCATTATTGTTATCACAAACGGTACAATACAATAGATGATTCTCTAATATTCGATCCATTGCCTCAGTCTGTGCCTCTTTTGCACGCTGGGACTGTCTTTCGATATGCATACCGTTCTCTAATTTCGTTGAACAAGCACGCAATAACTTTCCATTTACTTCTACAATACACGTATCACAAGTTTGAATTGGATCTACTTCTGGTACATGACAAATTTGAGGATGTTCCAAATTACTCTCGTTAAATAATTGTAGTATCGTCTTTTCACCTGATGCAGAAAATTCTTTACCATCGACGGTTACACGGACTGTCTGTTCTGCCATAGTTTCCCCTCTCCTTACAACCAACTGTACAACACAATTATGAATCCGTTTTCAAAATCGCATTACTGTACATATTTTTGAAACGCTCTACCCAAATACTTTCTTATGAAGTCGATTCTAGATGTTATAAGGTATAACTACGAAAGCTTGAAAATATCACTATTCTACAGTTCTATTATATCGTACATATACAATAATAACCAAAATAATCTGTGATCTTCTTGTTAATAGGTGTTTTTATTTTTTCCATTGTTTTATGATAAATGTGGGAGAGAAATACATATAAAAGGGGAATTAAATATGGGGCCTACGCAAGAGACTTATACAATTGTACGTTATCAATCTGGTACATTTTCAAAACAACTTGATGAGATTGTTACAGAATCTCCTATTACTATTAAATTGAATGGTGAAGAATATGTAACAGTCGTATGCACACCAAATTATATTGAAGATATGGTAATTGGTTTTTTAATTTCTGAGGGGATTATTTCTTCTTATAAAGATGTCGAAGAACTATGGGTTCAAAAAGATAACGGAATTGTCCATGTAAAATCGTCAAAAGTGAATCCGCTCTATCAAACTTTATATAATAAACGATACATCACTTCCTGCTGCGGAAAAGGTAGACAAGGTTTTATTTTCGTAAACGACGCAGCAAAAGCAAAAGACTTACATGATATACATGTAAAAATTACTCCTGAAGAATGCTTTCATTTAATGAATACCTTGCAACAATCTTCTACTACATTTCGCCAAACTGGCGGTGTTCACAATACCGCGCTATGTGATCGAAACAATATCCTCCTATCAAGAATGGATATTGGAAGACATAATGCATTAGATAAAATATATGGTCATTGTTTGCGTAACGATATATCCATTAAAGGAAAAATCATCGCATTTAGCGGACGTATTTCATCCGAAATTTTACTCAAAGTTTCAAAAATCGGATGTGAAATTGTTCTATCTAAATCCGCTCCAACAAAACTGGCATTGCAACTTGCCCATAATTTAGGCATTACAGTCGTAGGGTTTATTAGAAATGAATCTTGTAATATTTACACACATCCAAAACGAATTGATGGCTATCAATCCAATGTTTAAAAAATAACTCCTCAATCGAGGAGTTATTTTAGTTATAAAAATGTAACATATTAAACACTTGAATAGTTAACAAAGTTAATATATAATTTCATTACATAATCAAAACAAAACATTGTAGCATATATCTTTTCATTCTTTTACAAATTAAAAGAGAATACTAACAAAACATATACTCAATCTTATAAAAGTAATGGATTTATTTGAAATCCACCAGGGAGGTTACAACTATGGAAATTCGCTTATTAACGACAGAGGACGCAGAAATATATTTAAAAGTTTGTATGGAAGGTTTAACGAAGAACCCAGAAGCTTTTAGCTCTTCTTATGAAGATGTTCTTAAACATGAGGATCCTGTAGCTGCTATGGCTAAACGATTAAGCAATCCGGATAAGTATACTCTAGGTGTCTTCAAAGATAATGATTTAATTGGTATCGCTACTTTAGAAACAAAACCATTTATTAAACAAGAACATAAAGCAAAAATTGGTTCCGTTTTTGTTTCTCCAAAAGCACGTGGTCTCGGAGCAGGACGAGCTCTAATTAAAGCAATTATTGAAAATGCCGATAAATTACATGTAGAACAACTTATGCTCGATGTTGTAGTTGGTAACGATGCAGCAAAAAAATTATATGAGTCATTAGGTTTCCAAACTTACGGCGTACAAGAGCGTTCATTAAAACATAACGGTCAATATTGGGACGAGGAACATATGGTTCTGTTCTTAAATAATTAATACTTCAATATAAAGTGAAACTTTACTCAGTGGGGGATTTTTCCATCCCCCACTGAGTATTAGTTGAACCAATCGGGCTTTTACGGGCAGTTATCGCCCACCTAACTCCCTCGCATTCGCTGAATTTTAAGGTGGGAGTTACTGCCCACAAATAGCTTGTTAGTTTTCCAAAAGCATCTTTCTTAATAAGAAAGATGCTTTTTTTGCATTACAACAATGTAATCTTCATGTCACCTTTATCGATCGTACCAAACCTTTCCATTCATTATACTAAAAGTATAAAGTGAAACTTTAATTAGTGAAGTACCAATCACAAAATGAACGTATAGCATTCAATTGATATGTAGAGGAGAATGTGACATGAAACAAAACAAACGAGCTGTGCTTTTAATATTTACTACAGCAATTGTAACTTCTGGGTTAGCAATTTTGCCTTGGTTTATTATATAGGAATACTCCCCTCATAATGAAAAAAGCTGATTGCTTCTTAAGAAGCAATCAGCTTTTTTATTTTATAAAATCCCTAAAATTTTATTTACGCAACTTATAATAATAACCATAGATACGGCAACACACATGACAACCGTATTACGATCTTGCTTTTCTTTTTTTGAAATTTCTTCTTTTGGATTCATGTGTATGATCTCCTTTTAAAAAAAGTGTGAGATAGGAAATTTTTCTTATCCGATGCGAGGTGAATACGAAAACCCTCTCTATCTCACATACACAATAGAATGGAATTGTCATTTTATAAATAAAATGACATGACGTTATGTCGCAACATAGGGTATTTTGTGTCGCTACGTTTTTTATTATAAAAAATAGTTGTGCAAAACTAGTGCATTTTTTATGTCAATTACTCCGAGCGAAAAAATCATCCCTCCATTCAATCACATAAAAAGAGTTTTTTATTATTTTCATGTAAACTATACAAGTAGAATGAACAGTTTGGGGTGCACAAGATTATGGTAAAAATTTTATTAGTAGACGATGAAGAACGTATGTTACGATTATTAGATCTATTCTTAAGCCCTCGCGGCTATTTTTGTATGAAAGCTACCTCTGGCCTTGAAGCACTAAAATTAATCGAACAAAAAGAATTCGATATTATTTTATTAGATGTTATGATGCCGAATATGGATGGATGGGATACTTGCTATCAAATTCGTCAAATTTCCAACGTTCCTATCATTATGTTAACAGCTCGCAACCAAAACTACGATATGGTGAAAGGCCTCACGATGGGCGCAGATGATTATATTACAAAACCATTTGATGAGCATGTATTAGTCGCACGAATCGAGGCTATATTACGCCGTACAAAAAAAGATGGATTTGTTAGTTTTAATGGTATTGAGTGGGATAAAACGAAACATACCGTCACAGTGTACGATGAAAAAATCTCGCTAACTCCTATCGAATTTTCGTTACTCGGACTATTTTTGCAAAATACAAACCGTGCTTATAGCCGAGATGATTTAATCGAAAAAATTTGGGGCTATGAAACAGATATCGAATATAGAACAATTGATTCACACATTCGTAATATCCGTGATAAACTACGCAAAAAAGGATTTCCAATTGAAGATTACCTAGAAACGGTCTATAAAGTCGGATATAAATGGAAAAGTGAATAATTACTTCGGTCAGTGGGAAATCGTATACCACTGACTCTTTATTATGAATAAGGTATGGTGAAAAAATGAGTAAACTTTCCCTTAAAATTGGGACATACTTTTTAATATTAGCTTTATGTATTGAAACAATTGCTTTCGTATCTTTTTATAAAAGCCTTTCAACAATGCGTGTGAAAGAAGAAACCGATGCTCTATTAGAGAAAGGTAATCGGTATCGTGATAAGATTGTAAACCGTGCAAGATGGAATGAGCATTCTAAACAACAGCAATACACAGAACGTCCTAAACACCCTCGGTATCAGGATTTCACTATCGAGCATGCAGCTGAAGATTTAATCGGTTCCGAATTAATTGCTAATACTGATATCACAATCATTATAACTGACAATAACGGCAAAATTATTTCTAACTCAGAACCCATAACGAAAGAAATGCAAAAACAACTTATTTGTAAAACAAAATCTATTCCAAAAAGCGGGTTAATTGTAGAAAGAAACTGGAAAAAATCAAAATTCATCTCAACAGTAAGTCCACTTGAAATTCAAGGATTTCAAGGTAATTTACATATGTTATTAAAAACATCTTTCTTAGAAAAGATGTTACTTAAACTCCTGCATCAATTTCTTATCATTAGTATTTTGACGATTATTTTAACAACTATTTCTGTCTTTGTTTTTTCTAAATTTATTACAGATCCTCTTATAAAAATGAAGAGAGCGACAGAAAAAATGTCAAAATTAAACAAGCCAATTCAATTAGGTATTAAACGGAATGATGAACTCGGAAGTTTAGCAAAAACAATTGAAGATTTATCGAGTGAACTTACGTATATGAAAAAAGAGCGCAATGAATTTCTCGCTAGTGTCGCTCATGAACTATTAACTCCATTGACCTATATGAAAGGTTATGCAAAGGTAGCAAAGAGAGACTCTTTAACAAAAGAGGAGCGAGAAGAATACTTACAAATCATTGAGGATGAAACGGATAGTGTAACCGATCTCGTCCAAGATTTATTTATGCTTGTACAATTAGAACAACACCAATTTGTTATAAAAAAACAAAAAGTGCTTCTTCAGCCATTTTTAGAACGAATGGTTGAAAAAACAAAAACAACATTAACGAATAAGCAAATGCAACTTCATGTATATTGCAAAGATGATTTAGAAGTTTGTATAGACGAAAGACGTATGGAACAAGTTATGTTAAATTTATTACACAACGCTTATCAACATTCGCCAGAAAACACATCCATTACGATACGTGTACTTACAAAAACAGATTCTTTTACAATAAGTGTACAAGATGAAGGTGAAGGTATTCCTGAAGAAGATATCCCACATATATTTGACCGTTTTTATCGTGTCGATAAATCTAGAACACGAGCTACAGGCGGAAAAGGCATCGGGCTAGCTGTTGCAAAGGAAATTGTAGAATTGCATAACGGTTCTATTCTAGTAACAAGCCAATTAGGAGCGGGAACAAACTTTATAATCGAGCTACCTTTTGAATAATATGCGTGTGAAAACACCAGTAGTAGTAAACACTACTGGTGTTATTTTGTTCATAAAAACAGCTCATATAAGCTAAGCTTTTGAAATTATTCTTATTTCAATATAAAATAAAGTGAAACTTTAATCCTTGGAAAGGTTCACTCCATGGATTATTAGTTGAACCAATCGGGCATTTACGGGCAGTTATCTCCTACCTAACTTCCGCGCATTCGCCGAATTTTAAAGTTGGATTCTTACTGCCCGTTAATGCGGGGTAAAGGTACATTTGCAAAGATTTGGAGGGTGATATAATTGGATATCCATGTATTAACAAAAGACGAAGCAGAAATTTACTTAGAACTTCGCGTAGAAGGATTAAAGCAAAACCCTGAAGCATTCAGCTCTTCTTATGAAGATATTATTAATAAAGAGTGTGCGATTGAATATAAAGCACAAAAATTAGCACAAGATGAAAACTATACGCTAGGTGCATTTAAAGATGGAAAATTAATCGGGGTTGCAACACTGGAAACGAAACCATATGTAAAACAAGAACATAAAGCTAAAATCGGTTCTGTATATGTATCTCCAAAAGCACGCGGACTTGGAGCAGGAAAAGCACTTATTAAAGAATGTCTTGAACTTGCTAAATCTTTAGAAGTAGAACAAGTTATGCTTGATGTTGTCGTTGGCAACGATGGAGCGAAAAAACTTTATGAATCATTAGGTTTTAAAACATTTGGTGTACAAGAACGTTCATTAAAATATAACGGACAATATTGGGACGAAGAGCATATGGTCTTATTCTTAGATGAAAATAAATAATAAAAAACATCCTCATGTTTGGAGGATGTTTTTTACTTTCTTGTAAACCATGCCCTGTGTAATAATTGAATCGCTTTCGCAATTTCTTCCTCTGATAATATCGCAAACCCAAGTAAAACTACACTCTCAGGCGCCGTACCGTCTTTATAGTACGTAGACACAGGATATATTTTGATACTATACTTCGCAGCTTCTTGAATTAATTCTTCTTCCCGCATTCCATTATGCACTTTTAATAAAATGTGTAATCCTGAATCTTCTCCTATCACTTCAACACGATTAGAGAAATACTTCTCTATTTCAAAAACAAGTCGATCTCTCTTCTTTCGGTAGACGACACGCATTTTATGAATATGTTTTTCCCAATAGCCTTCATTTAAAAATCTTCTAATCACTTCTTGGTCTATTCTTGAAACACTTTGTGTGTAAAATAAATATTGCTGTTGATACTTTTTAATTAATTTCTTCGGCAACACCATATAACTCATCCGTAGCGATGGCAATAATGCTTTAGATAGCGTCCCCATATAAATAACTTTCCCCTCTGTATCTAACCCTTGCAGCGCCGGTATAGGCTTTCCAGAATAGCGAAATTCACTATCATAATCATCTTCAATAATATACCTGCTCTCTTCTTTCTTTGCCCATTGTAAAAGCTGCATCCTTCTCGTAATAGGCATAATCATTCCATATGGAAACTGATGGGAAGGTGTAACAAATACAACATTCGCATTGCTATTTTCTAAATCTGCAATACAAATTCCATCTCTATCTAAAGATAACATTTGGACTCTTGCTTCTCCCTGTTCAAAAACAACCATCTTTCTATGATACCCTGGGTTTTCAACTGCATAACTGCTTCCCTTTAACAATTGAAACAATAGTTTCACTAATATTTGTGTTCCCGCTCCTAATACAATTTGACTAGCTGAACAACGCACACCTCTAGATTCATACAAATAATTCGTAATCTCTTCTCTTAAGCTTGCTTCCCCTTGAGGGTGTCCTAGAAAGAGAAGTTCGTTATTATGCGGCTGCCATACTTCATTTACAATTTTCCGATACATATTGAATGGAAAAGCATTTGTATCAATTCCTGTTTGTGTAAAGTCAAATTTATAACTCTTCTCCTGAAACAGTACTTCTTCTATTCTCTCTCCGCTATCCTCTACATGAACCATTTGCTCAATCTTGCATACAAAATAACCTTTTCTCGATATCGACTCAATATAACCTTCTGCAAGTAATTGTTCGTACGCTGCCTCTACTGTATTTTTACTTACTTGTAAATGTATCGCTAACTTTCGCTTAGCCGGTAATTTCGTAAAAGGGACAATCGATCCATCTTTAATTTCTTTTTTTATATACTCATACAATTGCACGTACAATGCCTTTTTACTATTCATATTTAAATTAGGCGTTAATTCTAACATAATATCTGACCCCTTAATAAAACTAAAATCTGATACTTTTTACAGTGCCAGATTTTATATATAATTCCTTTTATCATGTCACACATAAAAAATCAAATACCGGAGAGGAGAAACATGATAATGAACAATGGGAGACGTATCGGACTTATTATGATTATTACAGGGGCTGCATTATGGGGATTATCTGGTCCAATGATTCAGTGGCTATTTCAGCATACTAATGTATCCTCAATTGATTTTTTAACAATTCGATTGTTGCTTGCAGGAATATTTATTTTGTCTTTCTTACTTATAAAGAAACAAAACATATTTCAAATTTGGAAACACCCTAGATATTCTATACAACTTATTATTTTCTCTATTCTCGGCATGCTTGGTGCGCAATACGCCTTTATTGAAACGGTTCATATTAGTAACGCGGTCACAGCAACACTATTTCAATTTCTAGGTCCTGTTCTTATAACCATGTATGTTGCATTTGAACAAAGAAAATTCCCTGCTTCCATGCAACTATTCGCAATTATAGCCGCACTAATAGGAACATACTTTATTATTACAAATGGCTCAATTGAAAATATTGTTTTATCTAAAGAAGCTCTTATTTTTGGACTATTAACAGCAATCGGATTTGCATTTTATACCCTTCATCCGGCTTCTCTCATTAAAGAATGCGGGACAACTGTAGTAATTGGTTGGGGGATGTTAATCGGAGGAATTGCACTACTTATTTATAATCGTTCATTCGGGTGGAATCAATTTTCACAAACCCTTACACTAAAAACTTTTTCTATGCTTATTCTTATCATTATTAGTGGTACCCTTTCTTTCCTTCTATATATCGGTAGTCTGAAATATTTAGCAGCAACAGAAACAAGCATTTTATCTAGCATTGAACCCCTTGTAGCTGCCATCGTTTCAATTACTTGGCTAAATGAATCTTTTGGAACATATCAATTATTAGGCGGCGTATGTATCGTTCTGTCCGTTATTTTTTTGACGATGCCTCAAAAAGAAACCGAACCAACCTATACAACTGAACAAGTATAAAGTGAAACTTTAATTAGTGGGGCTATCTCCCACTGATTATTAACCTACACCAATCGGGCTTTTACGGGATAAAAAATGTCAAAAGAGGTCGTACAAAACTTACGACCTCTTTTTATATACTTTAAAGGAATTGTCCCGCCTTCTAGCAAATACAATTACACTAACAATAAAAACTAGGAGTGTGGCACCATGAAAAAAATCGGAACTATGCTACTTCTCTCCTTCCTCATCACTGGATGCACACAAGCACAACCTGATTCAAAAGCATCTAAAACTGAAGCTGTCGCAACGTCATCCAATCAAGTGAACGCACCTTTCTTCTTTCATCTTAGTGTTTTAAAAGATGTAAATTGGGAAGAAGCCCCCTCATTCATAGACGGAAAAATACCTTTAAAAGGCATCGAAGGAAAAATCGCAATGGCTGATAGTCCTATTATCGCGAATGAACAAAATGAAATAATGTGGTACTTTCTAGATTCTGAAATACCAACTGGAAAATTGTCTATTATTGCGCTAAAACAAGGATCTGTAACTCCGACACCAGTACTCTTTCAAAAAGAAACTTCCAAACAAACTTGGACTACTTCAAATACAATCGATTCTACTACAAGCGAACTCCCTCTCGCTATGTCACTACCTTCATCTGGATTATGGTTATTAAATATATATGTGAATGAAAAATATTATAATCAGTTTGTAATCACCGCTAAGTAAAGTGACAAAGATAAATCACTTCCTTACAACAATGTAATTTCTACGTCATGTACTTCGATAGTTGAATTATCTCTCTTCTCTTATACTTAAAGTAAGAAATGAAACGAGGAGAGATGAGAGATGAAAAAAATGATAGAAGTGATCGTAGCAGTAACTGAGGTTTTAGTGAATGGTAAACAAGTTGCAATGGAATTAAATAAATAGTGAAGAAACATAAATAATTCTACACTTCTTCATTATTTTGATTTCTTATCTCATAAAAGCAGTGCCTTTTAGGCACTGCTTTTATCTATTAATAACGTGGTATTTTCGTAATTTGTGCCACGCCTGAATCAATAGCTGCTTTCGCTACTGCTTCTGCAACACTTGGAACAACTCTTTTATCTAATGGATTCGGGATTACATAATTCGCATTACGTTCTTCATCAGTAATGATGTTAGCGATCCCATATGCTGCCGCTAATTTCATCTCTTCTGTAATATCAGTTGCGCGCACATCTAACGCACCGCGGAATATTCCGGGAAACGCCAATACATTATTTACTTGATTCGCATAATCCGAGCGCCCAGTTCCTACTACAGCTGCCCCAGCCTCTAATGCATCCTCAGGGAAGATTTCTGGAATTGGATTCGCCATTGCAAACACAATTGCTTTCTCATTCATCGTCTGTACAAGTTCTTTCGTTAATACGTTAGGAGCAGATACGCCAATAAAAATATCAGCTTGGTGAATCGCTTCTTTTAACGTTCCACGTACATGTTCACGATTTGTCTTTTTTGAAACTTCAATTTGTGCTTCGTTCATCCATGTTTCACCTTCACAAACAATGCCTTCTAGGCTAACTAGCGTAATGTGCTTTGCACCAGCCTTTAATAATAATTTTCCAATTGCAATTCCTGCCGAACCCGCACCGTTAATAACGATTTTCACATTATCCATTTGTTTGCTAACAACTTTTAATGCATTAATAACAGCTGCTAAAACGACAATAGCTGTTCCATGTTGATCATCATGGAATACAGGAATATTCGTTTCTTCTTTTAATCGTTTTTCAATTTCAAAACAACGCGGTGCTGCAATATCTTCTAAATTGATCCCTGCAAATGTAGGCTCTAAATTTTTTACAAGGGTAACGATTTCATCCACATCCGTCGTCCCTAAACATAATGGGAAAGCATCTACATTCGCAAATTTCTTAAATAAAATACTTTTTCCTTCCATAACAGGCATAGCCGCTTTCGGTCCAATGTTTCCTAGACCAAGTACCGCTGTTCCATCTGAGACAACTGCTACCATATTGCCACGTGCTGTATAGTCATACACTGTTTCTTCATCTGCCGCAATTGCTTTACAAGACTCCGCTACACCTGGTGTATACGTCAGGCTTAAATCATCCGCTGTATTTACTTCTACTTTACTTGTAATTTCAATTTTCCCTACTAATTCTTTATGCAATAACAATGATCTTTCATTAATTTGATTTTCTAACATACTAATAATCTCCCCTTAATTTGACAAGCTAGCTATATGAATATAGCTAGCTTGTTTGATCATGAAAACATTTTTAATAAAATTGTCGCCGTTACAACCATTGCTGCCCCGCCTAAACGAGTCGAAATTTGCGCGAACGGCATTAATTCCATACGATTTGAAGCTGATAAAATAGCAACATCTCCAGTTCCGCCTAAACCGCTATGACATCCAGTTACAATCGCTGATTCAACTGGATACATTTTCATCACTTTCCCTACAAGAAAACCTGATACTACCATTGTCAGAACAACTGATGCACAAACAACAACATATCCTACAGAAAGAACTGCCGCTACATCTTTTAGCGGAATATATAGCAACCCTAATCCGACCATTAACGGCCAAGTTAAATTCTTCGAAATAAATTTATATAAATGGAATGCTCCTTGCTCCATTTTTGCTGGCATTAATTTAAAATATTTCACAAGTGCTGCTGAGAAAATCATAATGATTGCTCCAGGAATACCGATGAACTTAGAAGCAAATCCTCCGAAGATGAAGAACGTACACGCAATTAATAAACCTGCTCCCATTAATGAGAAGTCAATTGGCTTCTCTGTATTTTGTTCTTTTAATAATTCTGCTTGATTGTCTGTTTTCACTAATACACCGTTACCACTAAGCTCCGGTTTCTTCTCACCTAAACGCTTCATATACCCTGCACTCACGATTGCGAACATATTTCCAATAATAGCTGCTGGGATAAGCTGTGATACAAACGTTGCTGATGATTCATTTAAAATATCACTATAAGCTAGCGACAATGGTAAAATCCCTTCCCCGATACCACCACTCACAATTGGTACGATGATAAAGAAGAATGTGTGCTTCATTTCAAATCCAAATAATGAACCGACCAATAACCCTACTGCTACAGAAGCTAACGTCCCTACTACTAAAGGAATAAACATACGAACGAAACCTTGTACTAACACTTTACGATTCATTCCTAAAATACTTCCGACTACTAAACAAGAAATATATAAATATAAAAAGTTCGATTTTTTCATTAACATAGTCGCAGCTTCCATTGAAGCTGGATTCATCCAGTTAAAAAATACAAGTAATGATGGAATAAATAACGAAAGTATTGCTGGACCACCGATATTTTTTAAAATTGGAATTCTCATCCCAATATCGCCTAAGAAAATACCCATGATCATAATAACTGCAAATCCACCAATCATATCTGCTGGCAATTTATTATATACAGATGCCCCATAAATAATAGCAGCCAATACTACATATAACGGTAAAGGTATAACACCGATTTTTACATTCATAATTTTAGAAGCGAAAGATTCTCTTTGTGCTTCATTCCCTTCAGAAAATGATACCGCTTCCACATTCTTTTGAATTCCCATATGGCACCCCCTCGTTTTCTTAATAACAATATTAAAACGCTTTCAATAGTAAAAATAGTTTTTGTAAGTTTTGTAATTGATTTTGTAATTAAAAAAAGTATAAGCGACTTATAATAAGTCGCTTATACGTAAAACTCTATTTTATTTTGGTCAATACATCTTAATTTACTCACTGGTCTTCCCACATGTTGATACACCATTTCGTTTTCTAACACTCCAATTTCAGTCAAAAACATTACATACTTTCGAATAGAAACTCTTGAAACTCCTACTAATTGTGCCATTTCATCTGTTGTAAACGCTCGTCCATTCAACGACTCGATCTTCTGCCAAATTAATTGCAACGTTTGCTTCGTTAATCCTTTCGGAAGCTCTTTCGTGACAGTAGGCTCTCTTTTTTCTTTTTGTAAAATTAACGAATCTAATTCCGATTGACTAATTTTTTGTTGTTCTTTCATGAAAGTAAGTTTTTCTCGATATATAGTTAATGCCTCTTTAAATCGTTCGAATGTAAATGGTTTAATTAAATAATCTACAACTCCGTATTGTAATGCTTTTTTAATACTTCCCATATCATGTACAGCTGAAATCATTATAATATCGATTTCTTTTTCTTGGTTCCGGATATACATTAAAAGCTCAAAACCAGTCTCTTCAGGCATAAAAATATCAAGTAATACTAAATCTACTCGTGATTTCTCTAATATTTCTATCGCCGACTTTACTGAGTTAACTGCTTGAACAAGCTCAAACCCTCCTACTTGCTCTAAATAATGCGTATTTAACATTGCTACCATCGGGTCATCTTCTACAATTAAAACTTTAATCATATTTGCCTCTCATCCCTACCTTTAGGTATTTCAATTGTTATCGTTGTTCCCTTTCCTACTAATGAATGCATATGAATTTCCCCATTTATTCGCTGTATACTTTCTTTTACAAGATACAAACCATAACCGCGGTTATCTCCCTTTGTGGAATAACCTTTCGTAAATAATTCCTCTATTTCTTTTTCTTTTATACCTTTTCCCGTATCTTGTACTGTAATAGTTAGTATATCCCCATGTTGTATCTTAACTTCAACTTGCTTCTTTTCACAATTCGTAACTGCCTCTAATGCATTATCAATTAAATTTCCGACAATCGTAATAAGTTCATGAGTAATACTTTCATCATCTATTTCCGGCATATAAGAATCTTCACTTATAATTAATTTTATATTTTTCTCTCTAGCATAGCTAAGCTTACCTAGTAAAAAACCAGCAAATACTGGACTTTTTATTCTTTTCATAACTCCACCAATTTCATATTGATGCTCTGATACCATGCCGCTTATATACTTCTGTAATTCTTCATACTGTTTCATATGTGTAAGCCCTAATACGACATGCATCTTATTCATAAACTCATGAGATTGTGCCCGTAATGCTTCTGCATATAGTCTAATACCAGTTAGTTCCTCTGCTAGTTTTCTAATCTCTGTTTTATCACGAAATGTTGCAATTGCACCAACTATTTCTCCTTTTACATATAAAGGAACTCGATTCGTCACAATCGTAATTCCGTAAATATTTTGTTCTTCGTTTAATTGTACTTCTCCCGTTTGCAATACTTCTTTTATACGTGAATTTGGCATATACAACTCAACATCTTTACCGATAAAATCTTCTTCAAGTCCGCTTTTTTTAAATAGACGTTTCGCTTCATTATTAATTAACGTTACTCTAGCCTCTTTATCTACAGCAATAATACCTTCCTTTACAGATTGTAGCATCGTATTTCTTTCTTCAAGAATTTTTGCTATCCTGTGCGGCTCAAGACCGAATAAACTTTTCTTTATATGTCTAGCTAGCAATATTGCTCCTATAATTCCGACTAATACACCAACTCCGACACCAATATAAATGATATGTCTACTTTCCTTAACTCTCTCTTTTACATTATCTGCTGAAATACCAACAGCCACTGCTCCAAGTTGTTCACCTGTTTCAGAAAATATTGGTACAAACACTCGCATGGAAATACCTAAAGTTCCTTCTGCTAACGATACATGTTCCTTTCCTTTCAATACAGGCCCTTCATCCCCGCCAATAAAATGATGACCTATTTTTTGAGGATCTGGATGAGATTTTCTTATTCCATCCATGTCCATAACTACAATAAATTGAACACCTGTGTTTTTTAATATCCTATTTGTATACGTTTGGATTGCAGAGGTATCTGCTTTCCCAACCAAACCATCAATTACAATCGAATCATTCGCCACAATGTGTGCAATTGTTTTTGCCTTCTCTGCTTGGCTATCCTCCGTCGTCCGTTCTACATTATGACTAATTAATATATCTGTCACAAGTAAAGAGAAAATTACAACTGTACAAACTAACAATGTAATCGTTTTCCATAAATTCCATAGTCTTTTTCTTTTTTTCATCCCGTTAATGACTCCCCTAATTGCTGAATAGAAAAATAAGTAAGGTGATATTATTTTCACCTTACTTATCTGCTGTTATTATACTTTAAATTTACTAGTCATCGCTTGTAGTTCTTCTGCCATCTCAGCTAAGTTTTGCGAAGCTGAACTAATTTCCTCCATGGAATTAACCTGTTCTTCTGTTGAAGCTGCAACACTTTGCATACTAGCTGTATTTTCTAATGCTGCAGCTGCAATTTCATCAATAGCATTTGTCACTTCATTTGCATCTCCAGCAATTCTCTTCGTTGTTTCTACCATTTGATTAACTTGAGAAACAATGTGTGTAGTAGAACTTAAAATTTCCGTAAAACTTACTTTCGTTTTTGTTACAACATCAAGGCCTTGTTGAACTTCTCCATTCACATTATCCATTGCCTTAACAGTATGTTCAATATCCGCCTTAATTTCTGCGATTAAATTTGCAATCTCTCCAGATGACTCTCCTGATTGCTCTGCTAATTTTCTAACCTCATCTGCTACAATAGCAAATCCTCGTCCCTGTTCACCTGCTCTTGCTGCTTCAATAGCCGCATTCAAAGCTAATAAGTTCGTTTGAGTAGCGATGTTTTGAATTGCTTCAGAAATAGCTCCTACCTGCTTTGATTTCTCATCAAGAAGTTTAATAATAGCATCTGACTCGGATACTGATTTAGAAATAGACTGCATTTGTTTTGCGGTTTGTTCAACTAAATCTTCTCCCTCTTCAGCTCTTTCTCGCGCATGTAATGAGGAAATAGAAATTGACTCTGCACTTCCAGTTACATCTTGAATTGCTGTATTTACTTGTTGCAATGTAGCCGCACCTTCTTCAACACCTTGACTTTGTGATTCAGCCCCACCTGATACTTGTTCCATTGCAATTGTAATTTGGTCTGTCGCATCATTTGCTTGCTGTACGCTCGCTGTTAACTCTTCTGCCGATGCTGCAACATGTTCTGCTGAAAAGCTAATTTGGGTAATAACATCTTGTAAAGACGTAGACATTTCATTAAATGAATTCCCTAATTTTCCTATGTCATCCTTGGAATGGATTGTAATTTTCTCTGTTAAATCTCCCTTACTAATTTTATATGCCGATTCAGCTATTTTTCGTAATGGCCTTGTAATAGACTTTGTAATGAAATAAATTAATACACTACCAAATGCAATAGCAATAGCAATGACAATCAAAGTCTTATAAAACACTGGACTGGCAGCTTGGGTAATTTCTTCATCGAACATAACGCCAACTACTTTCCAGCCCGTTTTCTCATTTGTTGCAAAGATTAAATTCTTTTTATCATCTTGTTCTGTATAAGACACATTTCCTTGTTTATCTTCATAAATTGGTTTAATCCAAGGATCAGTAACTTTTGCACCTGGTTTTCTAGATGGATGACTAACAATTTGCTTATTTTGATCTAAAATAACTGCATAACCTTTTTCACCAATGTTAATCATTTTGGAAATTTTTAAGATGTTATCTAAGTTTAAATTAATTCCTATAACACCTTTACCATCTTTTACTTCTTTTGCAATCGTCACTACCATATTTTTTGTAGATGCTGACTGATATGGCGCAGTAACAATTACTTTCCCTTTATTTTCATGTGCTTCTTTATACCAAGATCTATCTGTTGGATTATACCCATCAGCCATTTGAATAAATGGTTCTCTTATAAACTTTCCCGTCTCTGTTCCAATATAAATACCTTCTACTTCTGGATGAAGCTTTATATATTGTGCTAACTTCGTTCTTACTATTTCTTCTTGTCCATTTGGATATGTATCCTCTGTTAAGATGTCTGCAAAGTACGTCGCATCAACAAATTTCTCTTCTATATTTTGAGAAATAACAGTATTTAAAATCGAAATATTCTCCTTTGCTTTATCTGTCATTTGATGTTCAAAATTTGTTTTGGCAGTTTGATATGAAACACCACCGATAATAATTCCTGGTATAGTTAAAATAATAAAAAATGAAATGATTAATTTTTTATTGATACTCATACATTTAACCCAGTTAAATATTTTTTGCATAATAAGCCTCCTTTATGTAATGTGGATACTTGTGTCATTTTATACAATTAATATATATAAAACAATATATAATGATAAAATGCAATTTTTTCTTCAATTATGCATTTTTACATATTTACTCCCTATAAGTATTTTAAACATAAAAATAAGAGAACTTTAGCATTATATATGCTAAAGTTCTCTCATTTCTTAACAGCTTCTACTCTACAAAACTTCTCTTATAATCCTCAAATCTTTACCCTTCGCCTTATAGTCATATTACTAAAACTCTTCGTCCTAATTTATTTGGCGCTCTTTACATAACTAATTGCCTGACTTCCCATTTGTACCCATGCCTGTTCAAAGGTTTCTCTCGGTACTTTTACATCTAAGCTATCCTCAAGTGGATCTCGAATATATACAGATTCCTGATCATATCCAATAAGTACAACACAATGTTCATTATACGTAATAGAAACATCTCCACTATTTGTTTCCCATGTAGTAAATTCATCTTCATCTAATGGTACAAATGTTGCATTCGTAATCATGACTACCGGTTGTCCTGCTTTTACACTCTTATAAATTTTTTCTATATTCTTCCCTGTTAAGTCTACAGCTTTATTAGGTAAATATTTTTCCGCCAACTGAAAAAGTGGCCCATGATATACAGCGTATCCTGATTCAGAAAATGTGTAAATATTACCTACAAATCCTTCATTCGGATTCCCGCGCACACCATCATCTATAAAATCAACTTTTTTTATTTCATTTGCTAATGTCATCTTATCCACTGAAACACCAGCGTATTGTAACATCATCGCTAAGCTTGTCACTTCACAGCCTCTATCTAGCTCTGGTAGTTGCTGAATTAATGGTACACCTGATAAAATGGCCTTTTCATCATTATTACTAAATTCCGGTTCTTTTCCATTTTGTATATTGAAGAATGTCAACTTCTCCACATACTTTGTAATTCCATTTGTATATACACTCCATACAGCTATAGCTAGTAATGCTATACATATATACCACTTAAACCTCCGTATCACTCTCACGCCCTTTTTAGTTCGTTAAATAAGAATAAAATGCGTCAGCATCCGTTCGAATCATCGGTACAAAATTTAGTTCTTTTCCTTTTTCAGGCTGATCTTTTTTTATCTTTTCCGCTAACTCTTGAATATTCATATTCATTTTATCCATATTAAGCTCATCTGCCATTTGTAGCACCTTTTGTTCATTAATTTCTCTTAATACTTGATATATATCTTTACCGTACAAATCAATATGATATTTTTTCGCTTCTTCCTGTACTTTTTGTTCGTACACTTCTTGTGCTAACTCTTCGATTTCCTTCCCTTTTTGCGAAATGTCTAACTTCCCTGCTTCTTCTCTTACTTTCGTTCCGTAGATTTCTTCCGCAATGTCTTCGATTTCTTTTCCATTTGTTGAAATACCTAATTTATCCGCTTCATTTTTAATTTTAATCGTATTAATTTGATTAATTAAATCTACAATTGATGTATTCTCTATCGATATGCCTAGCTTTAAGGCTTCTTGTTTTACTTTTGTTTCATAGATTTCTTCAGACAGAGTTCCAACATCTTTTCCTTCAATCGATATGCCTAACTGCTCTGCTTCTCTTCCTACTTCTGTTTCATGAATTTCTTTTTCTAACGTAATTTGTTCTTTCCCTTCCGTTTCAATACCTAGTTTCCCTGCTTTTTCTTCTGTATGCACTGCATGTATCTTACCATTGTTCAATTGTTCCTTACTGCGCTGCGTGTAATCAGTCTTTCCTTTTGATGTTTCAGAAGGAGAGGCACCCCCTAATATACTTAAACTCATTACTCCAATAGCGAATACCGTCATCATTTTCTTTTTCAAAGTTATTTCCTCCCTCTTACACTTTCTTTTTCATCATTCCCATAATTTTTTTAATACTATACATACATCTCATCGCTGCTTGAGATAACATTATGATCATTAAAATTCACTCACGTACACCTCTATACTCTCTTCTTCACGTAACGAAATTTCTTTATGCCATACATAATATAAATAGTTTCTTAACTTTATCTTAAAAAAAGACGACCTTGTAAAAACAAGATCGTCTTCTTACTTATATTCTTTGATTTTTAGGGAATATCACTTCAAAGCAAGTTCCATCTCCCCATTTGCTCTCTACTGATATTTTTCCATAATGCTTTTCTACAATCCAATTTGCGATTGAAAGACCTAATCCAGCTCCTTCTGACGTACTTCTTGCTTTATCCCCTTGATAAAAACGATTAAATAATTTCGGAATATCCTCTTCTTTCACTCCTATCCCGTCATCTTTCACCTGTATACGAATTGAACTACTCGTTTGCGTGCAATCGATTTGAATATGCCCACCTTCGTTTGTATACTTCATCGCATTATCTAACAGTATGACCATCATTTGATGAATCCTCTCTCTATCCCCCATAAAAGATACACCACGTTCTACTTTTAGCATCATTTCTTTTTCTTGATAAGAAGCAATCTCCTTATATGGAGCTACTATTTCTTCTAACAATTTATCAAGTTCAAATGTTTTCTTATCCATCTCAATTTGATTAGAATCAGAACGTGCTAGCAATAATAAATTACTAACGAGTTTCGATAACCGCCTACATTCTTTTGAAATTGTAGAAATATCCATCGCTTTTTCTTCTATCGTAGCGGATGGTGACTGGAATAAAACATCCGTTTTTGATTGAATA
Source organism: Bacillus sp. 22475 (assembly GCF_052044835.1). Taxonomy (NCBI): domain Bacteria; kingdom Bacillati; phylum Bacillota; class Bacilli; order Caryophanales; family Bacillaceae; genus Bacillus; species Bacillus sp. 22475. The sequence continues at coordinate 164,858 of NZ_JBQENW010000007.1, forward strand.
ACTGCAAGTGGTGTCCTGAGTTCATGTGATGCATCAGAAACGAATTGCTGCTGTTTCTCCCATGAATTTTGAATAGGTACAAGTGCTCTACCAGCTAGGAAAAAGCCGATACCTATCGCACAGAGGCTTCCTATGCTACAACCTATAACAAGGATTAAAAATAAAGTATTTAACATTCTTTCTTCCGCTGTTATATCTCGCACGATTTGAACTATTTCTCCATCTTTTTGAAGCGAAAATACTCTAAAATATCGTCCTTGTACTTCAATATCTTGTAACTCCTCTAAATTTTTTGGAGAAAACTTTTCCAAATTCTCTTCAAAAATAGAACGGAATTTACGGTTATCGCCCTCTATTTTCACTATTTTTCCATTCCAAGTTATTCTAGTTACTCGCGGATCTCCAATTTGGATATTCTCCATGCGTTTTCTTGGTGGTATTTTCACATCTAATTTTTCTCTATACTGAGCCATCATTTTTATAGATTGATCCACTTCATTATAAATACGCTTATATGTATATGAATAAATAATACTACCTAATATACCTATTAATAGGATAAATACTAATGAATTCACTATAGTCAAACGAATGCGTGTCTTTTGAAACATACTTCCCTTTTTCATTGTTCTTTTAATATATATCCAATACCTCGAACGGTTTGAATATCTTTCTGATAACCGAATGGTTCTAATTTTTTACGTAAATGATGCACATACACTTCTACAATCGCTACTGTCGTATCTGAATCAAATCCCCAAACACGATCAAAAATTTGTTCACGCATTAAAATCTTCCCGCTATTTTGAATGAGGTACTCTAGTAGCTCATATTGTTTCAATGTCAACTTAATACTTTGTCCATCTACTTGAACGTCTTTATCTTTTCCGAACAATTCAATCCTTTTATAACGAATCGTTTGCTGCGTTGTTAAACTACCACTTCTGCGTAGTAAAGCACGAATTCTCGCTTTTAATTCAGGGGCCTGGAATGGCTTAACGATATAGTCATCTCCACCAAAATCCAATCCCTTCACCCGATCTTCTAAAGAATCTCTCGCTGTCAAAAACAGGACTGGTGTTTCAATCTTTTCATCACGTATTTTTTGAATTACTTCAAATCCGTCCATCCCTGGCATCATCACATCCAGCAAAATTGCATCATATATATTTTGAAGCGCTAAAAACAATCCATCTTCTCCATTTATTGCCGTATCTACTTCAAATTCATCACGCAAAATTTGTACGATAGACTCTAATAACGAGGCATTATCTTCTACTACAAGTAAGCGCATGCTCTCACCTTCCATCATGTAGTTCAATTATATTTGTTATTACGTTTCTTCTCTTCATAGCAAAAGAATGTAGTTACATTACGTAATTTCATTTTTAACTATTTCCTTCTAAAATTTTGAAGTTTTATTATAAAAGCTTTGTCTTAAATTTACCTTAATAAAAAATTGAAAGAAATAAGATTCCTCTTATCTCTTTCAATTTTTTATTACATATACCTTTTTACTCGGCAACTCCAAACAATTTAGCTGACCACCATACACAGCTCCGCCATCAATTCCAATAATACGATTACTACCAAAATACACTCCGCACTCCTCACTACCATGAAGTGTTTTTGTTTCCGTATGCCCAAATACAACAACCTTTTCACCGCTATATCCATTATGAAATTCATTACGGATCCACATTAACGTATATGGTTCAGATTCAGAAACTCGTTTCATCGGTTCAACCCCAGCATGTACAAATATATACTCTTCTGTTTCAATGTAATGATCTAATTCTTGAATAAACTTTATATGTTCCTCTAATACACGAGATTGTAACATCGGTTTTTGGAAGTCTTTCTCATTAACCGCAATATCCTCTTCTACAAATCCATAGCTATATAATGTCTTATCTCCACCATTTCTTTTTACCCAATGGTTCCATGAACGTTCCTCATTTGTCGTTAACGCCTTAATCATCATATCTTCATGATTTCCTTTTAAAATGAGTGCTCCCTCTTCTTTTAATTCTCTTACCTTTTCAATTACAGCACGCGCATTTGGACCACGATCCACATAATCTCCCAGTAAGATTAATTGATCCTGTTTCGCATCGTATTGAGCTTCTTCCAATAACTGTTCGAACTTTTCTATCTCTCCATGAATATCACTAATAACAAGAATTCTTTTCATATTATCCCCCCTCTTTCTAATTATAGTTCAAAACAACGGAAAATTCCGAATCTTAATCTTGAATCAAATTTATCCCGCATTAACGGGCAGTAAGCCCCCCCCCACTGATTACAGTTTCACTTTATTACAAACTAAACTATTATCCTTACAACAATGTAAGTCTCTTGTCATCCAATTCGATAGTTGTAATTACTATATTTCCTTATACTGAGAGTAAGAAATGAAACAAAAACAAGGAGAGATGAGAGATGAAAAAAGTAATGGAAGTTATAGTAGCGGTAGTAGAGGTTTTCGTAAATGGTAAACAAGTCGCAATGGAGTTAAATAAATAATGAAAAGGACAACATTCACTCTAGACCCTTTACTCATATAAAAGAGATAAGACTTCATCATTTCTTTGATCCCTTATCTCCCTATAGAGAAAGCCGTATCCCTTTTAAGGATACGGCTTTCTCTTATTTTTGACTCGTACGAGCTGAAATGCTAATTGCTCTATCTGTTGCTTTGGCAGCTTCATCTAACGCTTCTTTACTATTCTTCCCGTCATACATTGCTTCTAATGCTTTTACAACTGCATCTCTTGATTCTGGGAATACACTAATTAAAGCACCTTGTGTTGCCGGAGTTTGCTTCGTCGCTTGCAGTTGATCTACTGTTACTTTCAACTGCGGATATTTTTCATATTGCTCTTTTACTAATGGCTCATTATATGCATCTGGATTAATTGAGAAATAACCTGTTGCAGTATGCCATTTTGCTTGTACGTCTGGCTTCGTTAAATATTTCATAAAGTCCCAAGCACCTTGTTGCGTTTCTTCTGAAACCATATTCGTCATCCATAATGATGCTCCACCAATAACAACACCATTTTGTTTCGAATCCTCTGGATACGGAATATATGAAACACCTACATTAAACTTAGATGCATCAATTAAATCACGAACACCTGCTGAAGAATCTAAATACATAGCAACTTGTCCAGACTGGAACGCAGCACGAATATCATCCCAACTTGCTCCATACTTTCCAAGGGCGCCAGCTTTATTTAAATCATCTAACATTCCAAATACTTTCTGTCCTTCTTTACCGTTAAATACCGCCTTCTTTGCAGCATCCTTACGACCGTTTTCGTTATCTACATATAAAGCACCTTGTGTCGCTAACAATTCTTCAAAGAACCAGCCGTAGTTAAGCATGGAGAATCCATATTGTTTTACATTTCCGCCTTCTTTAATCGTTAACTTTTTCGCTGCTTCTTGTAATTCCGCATATGTTTTTGGAGCTTTCTCTGGATCTAAGCCCGCCTTTGCAAAAGCATCTTTATTATAAATTAATACTGGTGTAGATGAATTAAATGGCATAGAATACATTTTTCCATCAACTGAATAATAATTTGTAATTGCTTTTTCTAATTTTGACGTATCGTACTTATCTTTTTTTATCCAGCTATCAATTGGTGTGATTTTTTTGCTATCAATCATATATTTCGTTGTAATTTCACTCGATTGAACAAGAGCTGGCGCTTCTTTCGTTGCAGACATTGTTCTAAATTTCGTTAAAGACTCTTCATATGTCCCTTGGAACTCTGCCTTTATCTCGTATTTATTTTGCGACTTATTATAGTCTGCAACAAGACCATCTAGTACTCCTTGTGTTTTTCCACCCATCGCATGCCAGAAGCGAATTACAGTTTTATCACCATTTTTTTCAACTGGTGCTACTTTTGCCTGTGCTTCAGGTTTTCCCTCTGTTTTACTATTTGAACAAGCGGCACTAGATAATGCCATTGTTGCTGCCATTAATAAAGCAGCACCTTTTTTAACTAGACTCATTTAAAGCTCACCTTCTCTTAGTTATTTAATTGCACCTTTTGTTAATCCTTGTTGTAATTGCTTTTGCCCTAAAAATAGTAAAATCAATGTTGGAATAACGATAACCGTAACACCGGCCATTACGCTTCCCCAATCAGTTGCAACTTCTTGTGACTGAAGCTGTTTCACACCAATTTGCACTGTTCTTACTTTTTCATCAGTGGTCACTAAAAGTGGCCATAAATACATATTCCATGTTGTTAAAAAGCTATATACTCCAAGCGTAATAAAACTCGTTTTACAATACGGAATTACAACGCTGAATAAAAACCTTACATTTCCAATCCCTTCAATAAAAGCAGCTTCTTTCAATTCATTCGGAAGTGTCATAAAATGTTGACGTAATAAGAAAATACCAAAAGCTGTTGCAAAAAACGGCACTGTCATCCCAGCGAAACTATTGATCCAGCCAAAGTTTTGAATCGTTAAAAAGTTAGGTACCATCGTTGCTTCCCACGGAATAAGCATCGTTGAAATAAACAGGAAGAAAATTAAGTTTCTCCCTTTAAATTGAAGAAAAACAAAAGCATACGCCGCTAAGCTTGATACGATAAGTTGTCCAATCATAACGACTGTCGATACAATTAAACTGTTATATAAGTATGTAAAAAGTGGTACTTTTTGAAAAATATTAATGAAATTATCAAAAGTAAATTGAGTTGGAAATAACCTTCTCATTTGAATATCGTCTGGTGTCATAAAGCTTATTAAAAACGCATACAATACAGGAAAAAACACCATTACTGCACTAATTATGAGCAGCATGTATAATAGGAAGTTTTGCTTCCACTGTTTAACAATCATTTATAATGCACCTTTCTCTCAGCAAACTTAAATTGAAGTAATGTAGCAATGAAAATGAAAACAAATAATACCATCGCTTGTGCACTTGCTGTTCCAAATTGATGATTGACAAACGCCTCTTTGTAAATCGAGTACACAATTAAATTCGTTGCATCATTCGGTCCACCATGCGTTAAAATATCAATTTGTCCAAAGCTTTGGAACGCACTAATTAACGTTACTGTTACAATAAAGAATAAAGTTGGCGATAGCATCGGTAATGTAACACGGCGAAGCTTATATAAATAACTAGCACCATCTATAGATGCACTCTCATATAAAGACGTATCGATATTTTGTAAACCACCTAATATAACTAAAAATGCAAACCCTGTATTCACCCAAACTGTTGTAACTGATACAGAGAATAGTGCCCAGTCCGGACTCGTTAACCATGCGATTGCAGGAAGATTCATAGCGGCTAATATATTATTAAATAATCCTACACTTGGATGAAATAAAAATAGCCAAATCACTGCACTAGCAGCTACTGAAATTCCCATCGTCGAAGAAAACAGAACTCGGAATAACCCAATACCTCTTATCTTTCCATTTGCAATCAATGCAAGAAACAAAGCAAATATAATACTCGTAGGCACTGTATATAAAACAAATAGTAAAGTTGATTTTATACTTTTGTAGAAGGCTTGATCAGAGAATAAATATTGATAATTTTCTAAGCCAACGAAAAGATTAGCTTCTCCATGTATATCGGTTAAATAAAAACTATAGTAAATCGTCCTAAACAATGGATAGAACAGAAAAATCGAAAATAGCAAAATAGATGGCGCCAAAAACAATAATCCTATTCTTAAATCTTTCGTTCTCCCCCATAATTTTTTCTTTTTTGACACCTTTGTTTGAACTGGTAACTTACTTACTTCGATCATTATTTCGCCACCACTTTCAACTCTTCTTCAGCTACCACTTTTAAGCGTTCATTCGTGTTTTCGTTAAAGAAGCATAACTTTTCTTGCGAGAATAATAATTTTACTTTGTCACCTTTGTTCAAGAGTAACTGTCCGATGACTTTCGCACTCCAAGTTGTTCCATTTACCGCAAAGTTTAATATAGATTCATTCCCTAATACTTCTACAGATTGCAGCGTCACTTCTTGTCCTTCCTCAGACAGTGCAATATGCTCAGGACGCATGCCTATACGAATTATTCCTTCTGGTAATTGCTTTAACTGTCCAATAGATAATGGAATTTGCAATTTCCCTATATGTAATACACCTTTTTCTTCATCCACTTCTCCATCATTTATATTCATAGAAGGAGAACCTATAAAGCTTGCAACAAATTCGTTTGCTGGTTCGTTATATATGTCAAGTGGTGTTCCAACTTGCTGTATACTTCCTTTATTTAAAACCATGATACGATCTCCCATAGTCATCGCTTCTATTTGATCGTGGGTAACGTAAATCATCGTAATTCCTAATCGTTGCTGAATTTCTCTAATTTCAATTCTCATTTGCGCACGTAATTTCGCATCTAAATTCGAAAGTGGTTCATCCATTAAACAGATTGGTGCTTGACTCACGATCGCCCTAGCAAGCGCAACACGCTGTCTTTGTCCGCCTGATAATTGACCTGGTTTCATTTTCACATACTCTTTCAGTCCTACCATTTCAATCGCTTCCATTAATCGCTTTTGTCGCTCTTCTTTTTGTACTTTTCTTACCTTAAGTCCAAATAAAATATTTTCTTCTACAGATAAGTGTGGGTATAATGCATAATTTTGAAATACCATGGATAGATTACGGTCTTTCGGCTCTAGATCATTTGCAACACGTTCATTAATAATTAAATCTCCCGAAGAAATCTCTTCTAAGCCAGCGATCATTCGTAATAATGTGCTTTTCCCGCATCCCGAAGGTCCAACTAAAACAAAAAATTCGCCCTTCTTAATATGAACCGATACGCCTTTAACCGCTGTCTCTTCTGCATTTTTATATAACTTTGAAACATTTTTCAATTCAATCACAAAGTTGCACTCCTTTTTTCTTCATGTATCCATACTTCATAATGACTTGTTGAAATCGCACTTGCTCCTGCACGAATTGCAATTTCCGCATCTTCTCGCGTTTGAATCAACCCGCCTGCAATAATAGGAAACTCTATTTCCTCTACTAGCTGTTTAATTATAGAAGGCATAATCCCCGGCATAATCTCTACTGCATTTGGTTTAGTCGTTTTACAATTTTCAATTGATTTAGTAAGAGATAAAGTATCTACAATAAAAATACGTTGAATTGTTTTCAATCCAATTTTATTAGCATTTCGAATTGTCGAACCCTTTGTTGAAATAATACCTTGTGCCCCGATAACATCTTGAATATACAAAAGCGCTTCCTCTGTATTCGTATTTAAACCTTGTATAAAATCACAATGAAGAAATACATCATGTCCATGTTTCTGCAATTCATATACACGCTCTGGTAATTCCAGCATTGAACCAGTCATAAGAAAAACTGTTTTCGGCAATTTTTTGTATGCTTTGTATCCTTTCCAATCCTTTATCATCGCGATATAAGGTTCTTTAAACATTCATTCCACCTAACTGTTCTATTTTTATCCAAACTAAAAACACCTACTTACATAGAACGCCTTTCTCCTTATTTGAACTCTAGGGAATAGAGCACACCTAAGAAAGTGGCACATTATATGTAAGTGGGTGTTCTCAAATGTTCTCTACCCTAGTTATTTTGTTACCTTTACTATATTACGCATTTATTAAGTCAGTTTTGATAGATTGTTAATTAGTTGTTAACCGAATGTTAATATTCACCATATCACTATTTACATTAATCTATATATTAGAATACAAGCAAATAGAACGAAACAATACTTAAAATTCAATCAATATGTAAATTCATTCCATAGTTAATAAGTTTTAGTTTGCTTGCCACTGCTTGCGAAGCAAAGTTATCCCAAGCAGTACTATAAAGTGGAATGCGCTTTTCCTCTTGTATTGATAAGGCCCAGGCTGTAACAACATCAGTACCATATCCATTCCCTTGAAATTCCGCTAAAGTTTCCACACTTGCCTCAGCAGCTACGGGCGTACTTCTGGCACTGCAACAAACAGAAACTACCTTTTCATTTTTTACAATTGCAAAATAAGGTTTCCTCCATTCCATCTGTTCTATTAGATTAGGAAAATTTTCTCGCAAAAGCTCTCTATTCTTCTCAGTTATTTGTATTGTTCTAGTCGGCTTATGTAAATTACTATGAAACATGAAAGCAGGACCCATCCAAATATTTTCCACTGTTCTTTCTTCATTTAATATATTAATAATCTTTGCTATCTCTATATGCTTTGAAGGTTCTCGAATTAACTTCTCAATCTTACTTACCGTTTCATCATCCACATTACAATGATATCTCGTTATACTCCCTTCACGAGTTCTGCCAAGAAAAAAACGTGGTGCTTTCGGATTTCCTTGTTCATTTACATATTTCATTTTTCCTACTTGATCATGAACAAATAAAACCTCTGCCTGAATTACTATTAAATCAAGTTTTGAGAGCCTCATTTTTATCCTCCTTATTTACTCCATATACCATCCATTCATAATCTATTTTTCATGTTCAAAATAAAAATCCCATTCAAATACACATTACTGAATCCATCATACTAACTGATTTCTTCATTCTGTCTATCTAAATGGGATTATTTTTCGTTTTTTACTCTACTGGTTGTTGTGGCTGTACTACTTCATTCGCTCCAGCTACCCTCAACATATTTACAATATCTTTAAAACCTCTTTTTTCAGCGTATTGCAGTGGCGTCAGATGTTCCTTGTTAGCCATGTTTACATCTGCACCGTGATCAATAAGCAATTGAATTACTTTCTTATGGTTTTCACTACCATTTCCTAATACAATTGCTTCTAATAGCGCTGTTCCACCACGTTCATTTTTATAATTCACATCAATATCTGTATGCTCTAATAATTCTTTAACAACCTCTACATGGCCACGTTCAGATGCAGAAATAAGTGCTGTCCCACCTGACCTAGTCGTTTCTTTCGTATTAACTCCTGCATTAATTAATACTTTTACAATATCCGTATATCCTTCTCTACTTGCATAAAGAAGTGGATTACTTTTTTTCTCATCTTTAATTTCAATATTAGCACCTGCACCAATTAATGCTTTAACTGTCTCTACATGGTTTTGGTACGTCGCTGCAAGGACAGGCGTTTCTCCGTTGTCACCTTCTACGTTTATATTCGCTCCATCCTGAATCAACTTCATAGCTGTCTCTGTGTCTCCAAGAGTAGCTGAAAGTAACAACTGTTTGTCCATTAAATTTATACTTTTCTCTTCTTTAGATTCTTCCTGTTCTTTATGCTTCTCTTTTTTCTTTTCATTTTTCACATGAACCGGTTTCGATTCTGGTTCTTCTTGCTTATCGCAAGCCACTACCGTCATTAAAAGTCCTAATAAAATACATAATAAAATTTTTTGTTTTCTCACAACTACAGCTCCTATGAAAGATAATGTTTTCTTAACCATTCCTCCATCACATACAATAACTCTTCTTGAGTACATTTATCCATAAGCCCTTTAGATTCCTTCTTTAATCGGATTATCTTAAGCTTATACTATGTTTCTCAACCTATTGAAATGATACGCCTGATGGCCCCATCATTAACATTATGAAGCAATTAGTTTAGCACGTTTTTACCGCAATTGTATACATTTCTAAAAAGTACATAAATGATTGCTTTAGGTTACTATATTCCATTGTAACCGTTCTGCTAAAAATTTTACACCTTTTCTATATTTGCACCTGAGTAATAATAGAAAAAGACAACTATATAGTTGTCTTTTTCTATTATTAATGATGTCCACCATGATTTCCTGCTTTCGGTTTCCCCATCATCTCTTTATTCATTTCCCATTTATGCTCTGCTAGCTCTTTATACGAAAGAACTTTCCCCTTATAGTTAGATACAAAGCTCTCTGCATCTTTTTTATTTTTAAATGAAATTACATTATAAGCCATCGGTGTCGTTATTGTTTTATCATATACGTAAGTAGCGTCTTCTAACGAAATCCAATCTTTCGAATCATAATCTCGGACAAATTTCTCTTTCGTCTTTTCATCTGAGTTGATCTCCACCCATTTATACATACAACCGATATCATCAAACTTTAACGCTTTTCCATTTTCTAAAATAATTTCTGTTGCAAATTGATTATCTGTTACCCCAATTTGGCAAATATCACATTTATCATGTTTCTCATCAATGGCAACAGCTGCTGTTTCCTTTTTCCCACACCCGACTACTGTAAATACGAAACATAAACATATAACAAGTACGACATATTTTACTTTCATCAATATTCCTCCCTAGAAACCTTATACTCCACGAAAAGAATACCAAAAGGTTGTGTGAGATTTGTGAAAAAACAATGTGCTTTTTGTAATATAGGAAACAAAAAAAGATGTGTAGTTATTTCTACACATCTCTCATCACTCGCAGCCTGTAATTAACAAATCATCTTCTAACTTAACTAATAATGTATTCGCACTAATTTCCTGTCCAACTTCTACATTTACCAATCTTATATTTCCACTAATCCCGACTGCAATTTTTTTTAGCTCACCGTCATTTTTTCGGATCATCAGTAATTTTTCCCATTCATATACGTAAGAAGATTCATTAATAAAAATCTCCTCTACTTTACCTTCATAAGAGCTATAAATCTCTTCAATTCTCGTTTTCATATAACATCTACTCCCTATTTCACACTTCACTATTTTCATCTTATTCTACCATTCTTACGAGGAGCGGCTTACTTTTTAAAAATTCAAATTAACTACCGTGAACAAAATGAACAAAATAAAAATTATGCTTCTAATGATGTTATTTTTCAAATTATTTACCATTTGAATAGATGCTTTTATTATAAATAAAAAACCTTTTTCTGAATTTTTATTCTATTTTGAAAGCGCAATCATTCTTTTGAGGGGGAAATTACATGTTAGCACTACTTGGATTTGCGATGGTATTTGTCTTTATGTTTTTAATTATGACGAAACGTATGTCAGCACTAGTAGCCTTAATATTAATTCCGAGTGTTTTTGCAGTAATTGGCGGATTCTATGCCAATATGGGACCTATGATGTTAGAGGGGATTCAAAAATTAGCACCTACTGGTATTATGCTTATGTTTGCTATTTTATATTTTGGAATTATGATTGATAGCGGTTTATTCGATCCTGTCATTAGTAAGATTTTAAAATTTGTAAAAGGAGATCCTTTAAAAATCGTTGTCGGAACGGCTATATTGACTATTATCGTTTCTCTAGATGGTGATGGTACAACAACATACATGATTACAGTTTCCGCAATGTATCCACTATATAAGCGCCTTGGAATGAACCCCCTCATATTAGCTGGAGTTGTTATGTTAGGGGCGGGGGTAACAAATCTTACACCTTGGGGTGGACCCACAGCTCGTGTTATGAGCGCACTTGGACTTGAGGCTTCCGAATTATTTACACCTCTTATTCCAGGAATGATTGCTGGTGCAATTTGGGTTGTTTTCGTTGCCTACTATCTTGGAAAAAAAGAAAGAAAACGTTTAGGTATTATGGATGTACAGTATTTAAAACAAATGCAAACAATGGATGAGCAAGCTGCAACTGTCGAAGCTGCAGCGCATAAACGTCCTAAACTTCTATGGATTAACTTTTTATTAACCGCTACATTACTTGTCTGTCTCATACTAGAAGTTATGCCGTTACCTGTTTTATTTACAGTCGCTTTTGCTATTGCTGTTATGATTAACTATCCACACTTAGAGCAACAGAAAGAACGTATTGCTTCTCATGCAGGGAATGTATTAGCAGTTGTTTCTCTCGTATTTGCTGCCGGTATTTTCACTGGTATTTTATCTGGAACAAAAATGGTAGATGCAATGGCTAACAGTGTAGTAACTCTTATACCAGATGCACTTGGACCACAACTGCCAATTATTACAGCACTTCTCAGTATGCCATTCACATTTTTCATGTCTAATGATGCATTTTACTTCGGGGTATTACCTATTTTGACGAAAGCTGCTGCTACTTACGGAATTAGTGCAGCTGAAATGGGACGCGCTTCCTTACTTGGGCAACCCGTTCACTTATTAAGTCCTCTTGTCGCTTCCACTTATTTATTGGTCGGAATGGCCAAAGTTGATTTCGGTGAACATCAACGCTTCACTTTATTGTGGGCCGTTGGAACGACAATGGTTATGTTAATTACCGGAATTGTAATTGGGATTATTCCAATATAAGACGCAAAAAAACAGTAGAAGAAATAAAATCCTCTACTGTTTTTTATTATGAAGAAGCAAGAAAATAACGTCTCTCCGGTCTCCCAACACTTCCATATATTAGCTCTGCGTGGACTTTCTTCCCAAATATCAAATACTCTAAATAGCGCCTTGCCGTTGATCGGCTTACTCCAATCATTGAGCTTAACATTTCTGCTGTAATCCCTTCTTCATTAACTGTCAACATATGCTTTTTTACTTTCGCTAAAGTATAAGGATCTATCCCTTTCGGGGCATATTCTATTTGATCTCCCTTCACGCCTCTTTGAGACCATAAATATTCAATTTGTTCCGTAGATAATTGATTGTTCTTCTTTAACTGTATAATCTTTTTTTGATAGCCTTCTAGACTTGCTTTAAATCGATCAAACATTAGTGGCTTTACGATATAATCTGTTACTCCGCCCCGCAGGGCGTGCCTCACTACATCTGTTTCCGATGCCGCTGTAATCATAATGATATCTGTATCGTGCAAATGATTCCTAATATATGTGACAAGTTCCGTTCCTTGCATATCAGGTAAGTACACATCTAATAACACGAGCTGTGGCTTCACAAGCTCTAGCCATTCTTTCGCTTGTTCTCCAGTCGTTGCCGTTCCAATTACTTTAAATCCCTCAATTTTTTCAGTAAAACGACGATGAATGTCAGCAATCCGAATATCATCTTCTACAATTAATACTTCAATCTCCTCACCCATTACTATTCGCCTCTCTCTTTCGGTAGTGCAATAATAAATAACGCACCACCTAAATCCCCTTTTTCAATTGCAATACTTCCATTTAAATCTTCTACTAACTCTTTCACTTTTGCTAATCCATACCCTCGCTCTCCTCCTTCTTTCGTCGAAAAGCTTTTATAGAATATACTAGTAATTATTTCATCATGAATTCCTTGCCCTGAATCTTCCACTTCAATTAATATTTCTTCTCCAATATCAGTTACAAACATCCTTACTTTCTTATCATTCTCTTCATTTTTTTCAATTGCTTCAAATGCATTCGTAATTAAATTTCCTAAAATAGAAACGACATAATTACTCTCAATATGTGGACTTAATTTGTCTAAACCACTTTCTCTATCTAGCATAAAATCAATCTTCAACTCTCGTGCTCTATTATAAAATCCAATTAAAATTCCACCTAGCCATGGATTTTGAATCCGCTTCATAATAAATTGAACAAAATCTTGATATACCGCTGTTTCCTTATGAATAAGCTCTAAAGCATCTTCGTATGATTCTAATTGGATAAGACCTGAAAGCGTATACAATAAATTGTTATATTCGTGCGTTTGCGCTCGTAATGCCTCTGTATATTGCTTCGTCTGAGATAATTCTGCTGTTAACTGATCCATTTCAGATTTCAAACGTAAGCTCGATACAACGCCAGTTACTTTATTCTTTACTTTAATAGGTAGACGGTTCGCAATAACAGCCTGTCCTTTTATATTTAATTGACGATCAAACTGTTCTTCACCAGTTTGAAGTACATCTAGTATCGTTGAATTAGGAATTACATTTAAAATAAATTCCCCAATAATATTTTGTTGCTTATCTAGCGAAAGAATATCATAAGCTGCTTGATTGACTAAACTAATCATGCCATTTTTATCGATTACAATAATCCCTTCACGTACAGATTGAATCACTGTACTATGCTCTTCATATAAAGATGAAATTTCTTCTGGTTCCATCCCGAACATCATTCTTTTTATACTTGCCGCTAAATATATAGAGCCAATTATCCCAATTAAAAGACCTATTATTGTAATCCAAAATACCCGCTTTCCATACACTTCTACTGCTCCATGAATATCAGCCATTGAAAACCCAACAGACACCACACCAATAATTTCATTTTCCTGGTTACGGACTGGGACTTTCCCACGCAATGAAGGGCCTAATGATCCATTAGCTTTAGAAACATAAGATTTCCCTTCTAATAAAACGCCTTTATTATCTCCGCCAACCATTTTTTCTCCTATTTTATCTCGCTCAGGATGCGCATAACGAATCCCCTCTTGGTTTCCAACTACAATAAAGTCAGCCTCTGTATCAATTCGAATTTTTTCTGCGATTGGCTGAATAATAGAAGCTGGATTTTCTTTTTGAAAAGCTTCCTGAATTTCTGGTATCGCGGCAACTGTTTTCGCAACATGCAAAGCTCGTTTCCCAATTTGCTCTTCTACCGTTTCAGATAATATGTAATAAAATAAATAACTCGTTAGCATAAGTACAACTAAAATAAGTGTACTTATAGTTAATGTAATTCTCGGTTGGAGTTTTAATTTTTTAAATTTCAAAACCATTCCCCTAACATGATTAAAGATAGAATTTAAAGAATATACAGTCTCTTTAACTATACTTAATCATAACACGGTTACTCTATATTTCTTTCTTTTTCTTCTCATAAAAAAAGAAACGAAGTAAAATTATTACCTCGTTTCTTAACATTCGTTATTACACTTTAAACTTACTAATCATCTCTTGTAATTCTTCTGCCATTTGTGATAAATGGACTGCTGCTGCATTTATTTCATCTACTGAAGCTAATTGTTCTTCTGAGGAACCAGCAATATTTTGAACGCTTGCTGCATTTTCTTCAATTGTAGCTGCAATTTCATTAATAGATGCACTTACTTGTTTTGCATCTACCGTCATTTGTTTTGCTACATCTACCATGCTATCAATTTGTAAAACTGTATCATTTGTAGACTTCAATATTTCGACAAAGCTTTGCTTCGTTTCATTTGCAACTACAAGTCCTGATTGTACTTCTGCTCCAACTTGATTCATAGAGCTTACTGTTTCTTTTATATCAAATTGAATCTCTTTCACTAGTTTCCCAATTTCCGTAGAAGACTGTCCTGATTGTTCTGCTAGCTTTCGCACTTCATCTGCTACAATTGCAAATCCTCTACCTTGCTCTCCAGCTCTCGCAGCCTCAATTGCCGCATTTAACGCTAATAAATTTGTCTGTTCTGCAATATGTTGAATTACTTCAAGGATTGCTCCAATTTGTTTCGACTTATCGTCTAACAAACCAATGATTTTGTCTGACTGTGAAACAGACTCATGAATTAATTGCATTTGATTCACAGTTTGTTCAACTAACTTCCCACCATTTTCAGCTTTTTTCTTCGTATACATAGAGGCTGTAGATACTAATGAAGAACTATCTGCAACACGCTGAATTCCTTCTGTAACTTCTTCTAACAATGTTGCTCCTTCTTCAACTTCTTTCGTTTGTATTTCTGCACCACTTGATACTTGCTCTATAGCCTGTGTAATTTGTTCCGTTGCTTCGCTTGTCTGCTTCATACTAGCTGTTAATTCTTCTGAAGATGCCGCTACATGACTTGCTGAAGTGTTTATATTGGAAATGACACTTTGTAACGATGCGGCCATCTCGTTAAAACTTTCTCCTAGCTGTCCAATTTCATCTTTAGAATGAACTGTAATTGATTCTGTTAAATCACCTTCACTAATCTTCTTCGATGATATGACAAGTTGTTTTAATGGTTTAATAATAGACGCAATTATGAAGTAAATTACAATCCCACCGATTATTAGTGAAATTCCAAGAACAGTTATTGTTTTATAGAAAATAGGTTCAGCCGCTTCGATAATTTCTTTGGAAGGCATAATTCCTGCTATTTTCCATCCAGTTTTCTTATTCGTTTTAAAAGTGATATTGCGATCTTCACCATCTAATGAATAATGAAAATCCCCAGCTTCCTGTTTATACAATTCTTTACTAAGTTTCTCTTCTAATTTCTCTCCTGGCTTCATTTTCGGGTGCGCTACTACATTTTTATCTTGATCAAATATCGCTACATATCCTTCCTTACCGATATTAACCATCTTGGAAGTAGTAACGATATCATTAATGATTAAGTCAATCCCAAGAACTCCACTTTTATCCTCGTTTTGTTTTGCTAGTGTAATAACAATATTGCCTGTCGTTTTTGACTTATATGGAGCAGTTACAATTACTTCTCCGCTTTTCTTCACTGCCTCTTTATACCAATCTCTTTCTGTAGGATTATATCCATCTGGCATCTGAATAACTGGTGATTGAATGAACTGTCCATTACTAGATCCTGTATAGATTGCTTCCATTTCTGGATGCAGTTTATTGTATTCTTCTAGTTTATTTTGTATGTTTTGAATTTGATCTGCTTGGTAACTTGATTGTGTAAATAATTTCGTAAAATAAGTTGCATCTATTTTTTTACTATCCAATTCCTTATTAATTACATTATCCAAAATTTTTATATTATCTTTCGCCGAGTTTAAAATTGTTTCATTAAAATTCGTCTTCGCCTGTTGATAAGACGTCCAACCAATTACAATACTTGGAAGAATTAAAATAATAATAAATGATACAAGTAACTTTGTTTTTAAACTACTACTCCTTAATTTCCCTTGAAACATACTTCTACCCCTCCATACCGTTTTAAATGTAATTAATTAACATTTAATCTTTCTATAAAAATAATACGATTTAAATGTATCGATGAGACTCTCTATCTTTTTATACATCTAAAGAATTGATACATATCTTTTTCATTCTATATAAATTAAATAATTAAAACAATGTATAAAAATGTATATTATTCGAAATATTATAATTCATAGGAGAACCTCTAGTATTTCACTTACTAGAGGTTCTTTCCACCTTACTATTCTTTATCTTTATCTTTTTCTACTTCTTTTTTCTCATCTTCTACTACAGATACAACAGGTTTATCACTTGATAATTGTTGTACCGCTCCTTTTCCTGCAAATCCTTCTAATAGCTCTTTTAAGTCAATGCCAGAAGAAGCTTTTAACGTTTCTTGCATCGTTGCCATTAAATCAGTCGCATAACCCGCAACTTTTCCGGCCCCGCTATTTTTACCACCGCCGCCTGTATCGACAACTGTGATTTTATCAATATTACTAAGCGGACTTGCAAGTTCCTTCGCATAACTTGGAAGCATTTTAAGAACCATATCCATAATTGCCGCTTGACCATATAATTCAAATGCTTCTGCGATTTTTTGTTTCGCTTCTGCTTCTGCTAAACCTTTTAATCTAATAACATCTGCCTCTGCTGTACCTTGCGCTTTTTGTACTTCCGCTTTCGCTTGACCTTGTGCTTTTTCAATTTCCGCCTTCGCTAAACCTTCTACACGTACTTCTTCTGCACGTGCTCTCGCTTCTGCTTCAATCTTATATTGATCCGCATCGGCTTTTTTAATTTGTTTTACTTTTTCTGCTTCCGCTGATTGCTCAACAGCATAGCGATCTGCATCGGCTTTTTTCTTAACTTCTGCATCATATTGCTTTTCACGACGCGCAATTTCTTTTTCTTCTAACTCAATTTGCTTTTCACGCTCAATGATTTTAACGCGCATTTGCTCTTCTGTAACACCTTGTTGTGCTTTCGCTTGTTGTAATTCGTAAGAAAGATCCGCATCTGCACGCGCTTGTTCTTGTTCTCTCTTATAAGACTGTACTTTTAATTCTTTATGTTTTTCAGCTTCAGCGATTTGTGCATCACGTTGATATTCTGCTTCTTTTGCCTCTTTTTCAGCACGTGCTTTTTCAATACGTGCTTCTTTTTCACGCTCTGCATTCGCAATTGTTGCATCACGCTTAACTGTCGCAATTTGCGGCTGACCAAGCGCATCTAAGTATCCGTTTTTATCCATTATTTCTTTAATTGTGAAAGAAACAATGCGAAGTCCCATCTTCTTTAAATCTGTAGACGCTACTTCATGTACCTTTTGAGCAAATTGCTCTCTATTACTATACGCATCTTCTACTGTCATAGAAGATAAGATAGCACGGAGATGCCCTTCTAAAACTTCTTTTGCTTCTATTTTTAACTCTTCTGTTTCTTTTCCTAAATATTGTTCAGCTGCTGTGGAAACTTCTTCAATTGTTGATCCCACTTTAATAATAGAAACACCGTTTACTGTGATCGGTACACCTTGTTTCGTATACGTATCACGTGTACCAACTTCTAATTTATAGTTTAATAAGCTTAAAGGCTCTGCTCTTTGCATAATTGGAACTACGAAAGTACCGCCCCCGCGAATAATCTTAATCTTCTTTCCATCATCAGTGGTAACTACATTCTTTCCTCCACCAAGCCAGTTCCCTGTAACAATTAACGCTTCATCCGGACCAACCGTACGATACTTCGTAATAAATACTAAAATGAGTAGAATTAAAATTGCGAGTAAAACTCCACCGATAATTAATGGAATCGTCATGTAAATTCCCCCTTATAATTTTGGTTTCTTTAAAGAATAAGCGATGTTTTGTACAAGTAAAACACCATCTTGGACTCCCTCGATAATAACCTCTGTTCCTTGCGAAATATCTTTTTTTCCAACAGTTTTAGCTGGGATTGCATTACTTCCAAATTGGGATGAAATTAATACTTCACCAAATCCTTCTGTAGGAATTGTCGTAATGACTTCTCCTTTACAACCGATAAATTCATCCATACGTTGTACGGTATTTTGTTCTGCTTCTGCAATCGGTTTTAAAATTAGTATTTTCATGATGAAAACACCGATAAAAGATATAGCAAATGCAGCCCCCAAAATAAGAATGCTATTAAAGGAAAATAAATATTCTCCTATATAACTAAGTCCACATAACATGGCGAAAAAACTAAGTAATAAAGTAACAACGGATACAGATCCGCCCCCAAAACTAAATATCGATTCAAATATATCTCCAAAAAAGATATAAATAACAGTGAGTATAGTAGCAATAATAAATCCATATAAATAAATTGTTTCAAGTGGATAACCAAACAAAGCCATTTCTTATCCCCCTCTCTTAAACAATCCCTTTTTTGTTATGTGTATGCCCCACCTCTTTCAAAGATTATCGTTCTTAATTTTCAGTTATTTCCCTTTTAAATAAAAGCCTGTAAGACAGGCCTCTAAAAAAGAACAGGAGAAACCTATTGTGACAGGCTCCTCCTAGAAAATAACCGATATATTATATATCTATATAATATACTATTTTCCACAAAAAGTAAAGTTAAACATACATTGGAAAAGCGCTTATTTTACTGACAATTCGTATGTTCCATCGCCATTATCATATTTATATACATACAAGTAATACTTACCTGGTTTTGCATTAAATTTTGCTTCTATATGATTCCCATTAGCTTGACCGTAAGCCGCATAATTTTGCATATCTGATTCATGGTGAAGTACCCATGTCATCCCAATTCCATACTCATTTAAAACAGAAATGTCGATATCTTTCGCTGATGCTACATTAAATGTATAAACATCAGTGTGGTCCCCGCCAATAAGACCACCTTTTATCTTACTATTTAGCTCGATACGATTTGCTTCCTCTGGACGATTATTTGGTTCTGATTCTGTTAAACTTCCATCTTTAATCGTAACAGTTGTTTCGCTTCTGCTCTCTTTTCCTTTATCGTCTTTTACTCTTAACGATACTTTATAAGAACCTTCTTTTTCATATACATGTACTGGATTCACTTCTGCACTTGTGCTTCCATCTCCAAGTTCCCATAAATAAGAAACAATTTTTCCATCTTCATCGTTTGAACCATCACTTTTAAATTGAATTCCCTCTTTTACAAGCCCATTATAAGGGCCATTTATATTAACTGTTGGAGCTTTATTTTCTCCATCATCTTTCGCAATTCCATGGAAGACTACATCATATTCAAATTCATTTGAACTATTCACACGATAATTAACGAAGTAAGCTGTAACAGTTTTGTAGCCACTCCATTCTTTTTGCGCCAATTGTTCTAAAGATTCATTTACTCTTTTACTCATCGCTTTCCAATCTTCTGATTCACCTTTTGTGACACTTCCTGTATACGTACCTTCTAATGTAAATGTATTAAAGAATTGAGAATTATGTTTTGTCATTTTTGTATCTTTCATAGGCAACGTATCACTAATTTCTTTCTTCACCACTGTTAATGACTTTGTTGCATGTTCAGCTAAATAATCATCAGCTACTTCTGGTACAGTGTATGTATCTTGATTATCAATTAACTGCTGCATATACTCTTGATACTCTTTATTTAACTTAGGATCTTTACTTAGATTTTCACGATATGCATCATAATTTTTCACGTCATTCGCACGAATCAAATCTTGAATTTTATCAAATGTTTCAAACTGATGCGTATATAAGTAAGACTGCAATGCGAACGAGTAATTATAGAAATCCCAAGAACCGTATTTAGCAAATAGTGTACGCTCTGCTGTATAACGGCTTGCAGGATCAGATGATAATCCGCTAATTATACTCTTTCTTGGTACAACGTTATTCGTACGAGTAGATCCTGCGAAAAACTCTGCATTTCCTTCTTGGAACCAAGTTAACCTTTCATTTTGATACATATCTCCTCTTCCAAATAGACCTGGTACTTCATATCTTCCTTGCAGGTAATGAGTAAATTCATGACGGAATAACTCTTCTAAACTATAAATACTTTGCTCTGGTGTACGCTCATATGTAAAGAATGTACCTGTCTCTTCAATATAAATTCCACCATTGTTTGTTTCATATCCATACAATTGTCTATTTAACTGATATTCATCTGGACTATTATAAATTACAATCGTTAATACATCATCCGCATTTCCTGGCTCTAACGCTTTGTCATTTCCAATTACACGATGATACTGTGCCTTTACTTCCTTCGCAGCCCAATATAGTCTCTTAATTTTTTCTTCTGATACTTTATCTCCTGTTTTGAACACAATTGATCCATCGTCGAATGTATACGTTTTTGGTAAGTATTGCTCTTTTCCTTCTTTACGTATTTTCTCTAAATCTACTGTATTCCCGCTATAATCTTTACCATTATAATTTGTTGTAATTTGTTCTACCGCAACAAAATACGGTTCACTTAAGCGCGGGCACATATGCATTGCTTGTGTAACAACCTCTAATCCTTTATTTGGATTGCTATGAAACTTCCCTAAACGGCTAGCAAAATAAATGCCATTATTAACGAGCCATTTATTTTCTGGCGTTACTTCATTTAGAAGAGCAATACGATTTATTTCATTAATAAACCCATCTACTTTTCCATACCACATCGTTTCATTCGCTTCTTTACGAGCCTCAGTTAAGTACGACTGTATATCATAGTCAATACCTTGCATAATATCGTATATTGCTTGTCCCTTCATTCGATCATTTACATAAGTAGTATAATTATCATTGTATTGCTTTAAAATATTCGATGCGTATTGAACCGTTTCAACATCGCTTGAAGCATTACTAATTAATTTACCGTATGCAGATACGACTGTATCTTGTTCAACTGTACCAAGCTTAAAGTTTGGATTTTTTGCGATTGCTTTTAAAGCAGGTAAACATTTATCCTGGAAGCTTCTTTCATTTAAGTCGCTTAATTCACTATTATAAAATGCAAGATAAAAAGCTGAACGCAACACTTCAGTAAACGTTTGAATTCCTTTTGAATCATCTTTCGTAAATGTACTACCTCTATGAGCTAATTCATCTATAATGGCTTGCATTTTTCCTTTATCTTTATAAAAAGCCTTTGCATCTTCATTAAACTGAAATAAGTCTGTAATTTGGTGCCACTTAATACTGCCTAACGTTTCAACTAATTCTTGATCATTCATTTTGTTTAAATCAGCCATTGAATAGCTTTCTTTAACTTGCTTTACTGCAGTTTTCTTCGTAATAGATGCTGGTCGCTGTGAAAAATCTCCTACTTTTAAACGTTCTTGAAATGATAAAGTTTCATCAACTTTTGAAATATGTCCAACTTCCTCTACCGACTTTTCAATTCCAACCGGTTTCGTTTTCAACACGTTATACGGTACTTTTTCTTCCGCTGCTGCATGAGTTTGAAGTGCCCCTAACGATAAAGCCATTGTACTAATGCTAAGCATCACTTTATTGATCTTTGATTTCTTGTTCATATCCTTGCCCCCTATTTTAATATTCCATTCAAGAATTTAACATAAAATCTGGATGTAACAATATAAAATGCAATATTTCATATTATTTCTTCCTATAATTTGTACATATCGTGAACGCATTGCTCTTTACCTCCCTAAAACAAATTACATCCTTTCACGTTATAAAAAGGGGAATTTTTTGACAATTAAAAACTTAATTGTTATGATTATTATAATTGTTAACTTTATTAAATAAGGGTGGGATTCTATGATAAAAAAAGAAAACAGTGTATTTTATATCTCCTTCTTGCTAACAACATTATTCATTATATGGGGAATTACCCCAGCAAGTTGGATACAAGGCTACGATTTACAAAGTGTTACATCTTCTTTAAACTCATTTATCCTCAATAAATTTGGGTGGTTTTACTCTCTACTTATGACTACAATGATTATTTTGGCTGCTTATTTAGCATTTTCTAAGTACGGTTCTATTCGTCTTGGTAAAGATGGAGAAAAGCCAAAATATAATTATCCATCTTGGCTATCCATGTTGTTTGGGGCAGGAATGGGAATTGGACTCCTCTTTTATGGAATCGCTGAACCGATTTCACATTTTACAGATCCATTAACAGGAAAAGCAGGTACAGAAGAAAGCGCCAAACTCGCTATGCAATATTCATTTTTCCACTGGGGACTCTTTCCGTGGTCACTATACGCAATGGTCGCTTTAACAATTGCATATTTCACATTCCGCAAACAAAAAGGTAGCACTATCGGGGCTACAGTTACTCCATTATTTAATCGATCGAAAAATTCTCGTATCGGAAAAACAGTTGATATTTTAGCTGTTTTAGCCACAGTGTTTGGCATTGTACCATCTGTTGGGATTGGTGCTCAACAAATTGCTGGAGGATTAAGCTATTTATTCCCTTCCATTCATAACACTTTACTTACCCAGCTCGTACTTATAGCTATCTTCGCTATTTTATATTTAACAAGTGCACAAACTGGCTTAGATCGTGGGATTAAATATTTGAGTAACTTGAATTTCTCTCTTGCAGGTATTTTACTCGTCTCCTTTTTATTTTTAGGGCCAACCGTATTTATTATGAAATATTTCACATCTACACTCGGTTCTTATATTGGAGCTTTGCCTAGTATGGGATTAAATTTAGGAGCATTTAATGAAAAATCTTCTTCTTGGATTGAAAACTGGACTATTTTCTATTGGGGATGGTGGATTTCTTGGTCTCCATTCGTCGGTACATTCATCGCTCGTATTTCTAAAGGGCGCACAATAAAAGAATTTATTTTTGGAGTTGTATTAGTCCCGACTCTTATCTGTACATTTTGGTTTGCAGTATTTGGCGGTACCGCTATCCATATGGAAATGTTCCAATCGCTTGGAATAGCTGATGAAATTGCAAAAAATGGTACAGAGATTGGATTATTTGCTGTTATTTCACATCTACCATTCTCTACATTTTTAACGATTATCGGGTTAATTTTAGTAGCCACATTTTTCGTTACTTCTGCTGATTCAGCAACATTTGTTGTTTCAATGCAAACGAGTAACGGAAGCTTATCACCGAAAAATAGTTTAAAACTTATATGGGGATTAACAATCGCGATAATTGCCGCTATTTTATTACAAGCTGGAGGATTAAATGCACTGCAAATAGCAGCTATAATTGCTGCGCTACCATTTTCTATCGTAGTCGTTCTTATGGTTATTTCACTCTTTAAGGAGCTTCGAAAAGAAGATGTTAATTTACAAGCAAAAGAAGTTCCGCAAAAAATAAAGAAGGTTATGTAACGATTAGCACCTCAAATTACTTCTAAATCCGTAATACCTGAGGGAAAAGTAGATTAATAAAACCCATTCTTATGAAATATAATTTTCATAAGAATGGGTTTTTTACTCTATTATATAGTGTTGTAAACATGCTTTCTCCTCAAAACCTACTTTCTTGTACAACTTCATAGCACCATCATTATTCGGATTCAAACATAGTTCTATCTCTCTCATCCCTTGAAAGGAGAAAATATACTGAATTGCTCCTTGTAATAACCGCTCTCCAACACCTTCTCCATCTATATCCCCCTTAAAAAAGACATTATCATAAGCCTATTTCAAAATGAAACTGCCATGATAATGTCTTCTCAAAAACTTATATAATTATTTTACAATATAATAAGATAAAACGTTATTTACTTCTTAAATAATCTCTTTCTAAATACAAACATACTCAGTGCCGAAAGAACTAATGCTACGCCTGAAAGTAACTTTGATGTATTCGCTTGTCCACCTGTTGCTCCTAATGATTTCTTACTTTCTTCCTGTTTATTAGCAACTGGTTTATTTTCTTTCACAACTTGATTATTCATGTTTTGTTCTTGGACTACTTCGGATGGATTTACTGCTTCTTTTGAACCCTCAATTTCTTTTCCTGTTTCTTTTACCTCCGCTTTCGACTCTTCAACTCCTGTTGTTGGCTCGTCCACTTCTTCTTTCGATCCTTCAACTTCTTTTATTGGTTCTTTCACTTTTTCTTTCAATCCTTCAACTTCTTTTGTTGGTTCTTTCACTTCTTCTTTTGCTTCTTCAACTTCTTTTACCGGCTTTTTTACTTCTTCTTTTGTTTCTTCAACTTCTTTTACCGGTTCTTTCACTTCTTCTTTTGTTTCTTCAACTTCTTTTACCGGTTCTTTTACTTCTTCTTTTGTTTCTTCAACTTCTTTTACCGGTTCTTTCACTTCTTCTTTTGTTTCTTTAACTTCTTTTATCGGTTCTGTCACTTCTTCTTTCGTTTCTTCAACTTCTTTTGTTGGCTCTTTTACTTCTTCTTTCGCTTCTTCAACTTCTTTTGTTGGTTCTGTCACTTCTTCTTTTTCAACTATATTTTGGATTACCGTTCCGTTAAAACTTATGCTAATTTCATAAGAATCTAAATCAAATTTATACACCTTTTTACCTGGGGTACTCCATTTTATTACTCCTTTATTAAACGTCCCTCCCTCACTTGCCAATTGAATATTTTCAATACTTTCTCCTTCTAAATCATATACAGGAACTTGAATTTCTTCGTTTATTTTTGCATCATTTAAAATGATATTTTGTCTTCCCACGTCAATTGTAAACCACTGACCTAATTGTATTAACGGCCTTACATCACGAATCTCATTTCCAGCTAAATTTAAGCTAAATAAGTTTAGCATGGAACCAATAACCGTTACATCTTTAATATGATTGTCCGCAAGATTTAACCACTGTAAATTTTCCAATGAAGATAGTGGTGTTATATCTTCAATTTGATTATGAGATACATTCACATTATTCAATTGTTTCAAGTTTGAGATGAACTCAATATTTTTCAGACCTACTCCTTCTAAAGTGAGTTTTTCTAAGTTCGTCATGTATTCTAAACCTGTTATATCTTTTATCTCATTTCCTTTTTCTTTAAGTATCTCTAATTTTTTAATCTGTAATAAATCTTCTTTTGTGATAGGAGCGTTTAAATTCTCTCTACCTAAATTCTCTTTATTAATATGTTGTTGTAAAGTTTTATCGAGAATTACATTTTGACTTTCTTTTTGTTTTTCAACTATATTCTGTATAACCGTGCCATTAAATCTTATTTTACTTTCAGTAGAATTAGTATCTAGTTTAAATTCATATATTTTTTCTCCAGGACTATTCCATTTTATAAATCCGTTATTCAGAGTAGCCCCCTCACTTTGTAGATTAATATTTTGAAGTGGCTCTCCTTTAAGGTTGTATACTGGGATTTTTATTTCTTCATCTACACTTGCTTCATTTAAAAAGATTTTTTGTCTTTGAATGTCAATTGAAATTCGCTTACCTAATTCCTCAACAGGCCTTACGTCAAAAATTTCATTTGCTCCAAGATTTATCTCATGTAAATTTGTTAAAGTGCTCAACGGCGATATATCAGAGATATAATTCTCTTCTAAATTCAGCACTTGTAAATTTCCTAATTGAGATAGTGATGATATATCTTTTATTTCACTATCAGAAATTTCTAGTTCAATAAGATTACTCATTTTACTAATAGATTCAACATTATTAATTTTATTGTTCCCTATCCATAATAGTTCCACATTATTTAATCGATCAATTCCCGTAAGATCACTGATTTGATTATTTGCTAAGTATAATTGTTTCATAGTTGATAATGTAAATAATGGGTGGATATCTTTAATGTTATTACCGATTAAATCTAATGTTTTAATTTTTTTCATTTTACTTAATGGTGTAAGATCAGAAATTTTATTATCTCTTAAAAAAAGCATATTAATATTCTCTAACTGCTCAATTGGGTGAATACTTTCAATTGAATTAGACGTTAAATCAACGTACTTCAAACCTCTCAATTTCGAGATGGCTGATATGTCTTTTACATTAGACTCTCGTAACGTCAACTTCTCTAAGTTTGTCATATACTCTAAACCAGTTATTTCATTTATTCCTTTACCTGAATAAATGGATAATGTTTTAATTTGTAATAAATCTTTCTTTGTGATTGGCGCATCTACATTATCTCTATTTAAGTTATATTTATTAATATATTTTTGTAATTGCTTATCTAATATTACATTTCCGTTTTCATCTTGTTGCTCCTCTTTATTTTCCTTTTGTTTTTCTGGAACATTGTTCTCTAAATTCAATGTATTTACTTCAAACTGTACTTGGTACTTATTATCATAGGCCATTGTTGGAATATAAATATGCATTCGCATATTATACCTTTTTCCTAATTCCCCTACTTCAAACTGAATCACTTTCGTTCCATTTTTCTTTTTATCTTCTGATATTACTTTCACATCATGAAACACACCTGGAGTATGAATATCCTCTGTTTTCAAGTATTGAAAGAAATCACTATCACTTAACGTTGCTGTTACAATTTTCTTTCCATTCTCAATTGTTAGTTTCGGATCCTTTATATAAACAGCTGCCATAGACTCTTCATTCGTTTTATCTTTATACGCTTTAATAACAGCGTCATATGTACCATCTTCTAAACCTTGTCCAGTTTTATTCGCCTCAATTGCTACTGCCGCTAAAGCAGGTGTTGAATAAACAGCAAACGGAAGTGATAACGCCGCCGCTATAATCATTGCATTTATACGTTTTCTTTTATTTTGTTTCAACTTTACATCTCCTCCAAAATATATAATTCGAAATGTAATCATTTCTCGAATAAATGATAATGATTTTCATTATCATTGTCAACTAGAAAAATAAAAAGTTTACAAAAAAAGAACCTCTTTACAAGAGGTTATGCCATTTTCTCACCTGATTCTTCTCTAAAAAAGCTTTTCATCGCATGAAATACGTCTGCTTTTTGCTTTAAAATATAGTATCTAAAGTTTTCATCTTTAATATTTTTATAGGCTGACATGAGTGTACTATGGCGGTTGTACTGGTTCACTTCCCCATACCCAAACATATTACACTTCTTCATTAATTCTTCCACAAGCTTTACACATCTAGCATTATCTGATGTTAAATTATCACCATCTGAAAAATGGAATGGATAAATATTATAGCGGTCTGGTGAATATTTATTATCGATTAGCTCGAGTGCTTTTTTGTATACGGAGGAGCAGATTGTTCCACCACTTTCTCCTTTTGAAAAGAATTCTTCTTCTGTAACGACTTTCGCTTCTGTATGATGAGCAATAAATTCAATATCAACTGTTTCATACTTTGTGCGTAAAAATCTTGTCATCCAGAAAAAGAAGCTACGTGCCATATACTTCTCCCACATTCCCATCGATCCACTCGTATCCATCATCGCTAAGACAACAGCCTTTGAATCTGGCTTTAATACTTCATTCCAAGTGCGGAACTTTAAATCTTCTTGATGAATTGGATGGAAAGATGCTTTACCACGCATCGCATTTCGTTTATATGCGGATATCATTGTTCGTTTCTTATCGATATTTCCCCATAATCCTGTTTTTCTAATGTCATTAAATTCAACATGTTCAATCCGGTTTTCATCTATTTCTTTTCTCTTTAAATTAGGCAGCTCTAACTCTCTGAAAAACGCTTGCTCTAATTCTAAAATAGAGACTTCAGCTTCATAGTAATCTTCCCCAGCTGCATCTCCTGCTCCTTGCCCTTTTCCTGGCCCTTTTTGTTTTTGACCACCTGATCCATCTCTCGCAACGACATCACCAACTTTGCTGTCACCGTTTCCTTGCCCAACATGTTTATTTTTATCATAATTGTATCTAATCTTATATTCATCTAGAGAACGAATTGGTATTTTTACAACATCCTTGCCATTAGACATAACTATACTTTCTTCTGTTACAAGATCGGGTAAATTATTCTTAATTGCCTCTTGTACTTTTTCTTGATGGCGCTGTTGGTCGTCATATCCTTTGCGATGGAGGGACCAGTTTTCCTGTGAAATCGTATAATTTGGTTGATTTTCTTCGCCCATTCCTTTCCCTCCTTACTGTAATTGTCTTCCTGTATGAACAGCAAGCTACAAATTTTGTTCTGTAATGTGCAAGCTAGAATATTTGAAAGGTAACTGCCCATAGAAAATCATCCCATAAACATTTATAACGTTTTTCATACAATACCCCGAGCATCCTAAACAAAATTTTGCCACTCACATAATAGAAAGAAATATTCAGCCACTGATAAGAAAGAAACACAATGCATTGTTGCACACATTTTTACTTTGCAACATATTGTATTGTGTTGGCTTTTTTCGTATGAATGGTTGGTTACTCTATCATATGCATATTGTAAAAATAATTGACAATAAATTCATGAAATTGCATCTTAATTTATTACATTTGGACAAGGTATGACACTTTACACACATATGAACGGATAATAAAACGCTGTCCCGCAAAATACAAGAGACAGCGTTTTGTTATCAAACTATCGGTTTAATAAGCTACCTACATAGCGTAGTAATTCATTTGCTGAAGAAGAATTATAGCCATGCTCATCAATTAAACGCGCAACAACATCATTGATTTTCTTAAGCTGATTTTCGTCTGGTGTTTTCGTTGATGTTGTAATTTTCACTATATCTTTTAAATCAGCAAATAGTTTTTTCTGAATCGCTTCACGAAGACGTTCATGTGAATTATAGTCAAAGCGTTTTCCTTTACGGGCATAAGCAGAAATGCGAATTAAAATCTCTTCACGGAATGCTTTCTTAGCATTTTCTGAAATTCCAATTTGCTCTTCAATTGAGCGCATTAATTTTTCATCTGGACTCATTTCTTCCCCTGTTAACGGATCACGTAATTTCGATTTATTGCAGTACGCCTCGACGTTATCTAAGTAATTATCCATAAGCGTCTTAGCTGATTCTTCATATGAATAAACAAACGCTTTTTGTACTTCTTTCTTCGCGATTTCATCGTATTCTTTTCTCGCTAATGAGATGAAATTCATATAACGTTCACGGTCTTCATTACTAATCGATGGATGCTGATCCAGCCCATCTTTTAAAGATCTAAGTACATCTAACGCGTTAATAGATGGTACCTCTTTTCGAATGATTGTAGACGAAATTCGGTTAATGACATAACGAGGATCAATACCCTTCATACCTTCATCTTGATATTCGCGTTGTAATTCTTCTACATCAATCGCATTATAACCTTCTACAGTTTCTCCATCATACAAACGCATCTTTTTAATTAAATCAATATCCGGACGCTTCGGATCTTTTAAACGAGTTAAAATAGTGAACATTGCTGCAACGCGAAGTGTATGTGGTGCAATATGAACATTCGACACATCACTTTCACGAATCATTTTTTCATAAATATGTTCTTCTTCACTTACGCGTAAATTATAAGGAACTGGCATTACAATAATTCTTGAGTGTAATGCTTCATTTTTCTTATTTGCTATAAATGAGCGATACTCTGTTTCATTTGTATGCGCTACAATTAATTCATCTGCTGAAATAAGCGCAAATCTTCCCGCTTTGAAATTCCCTTCTTGCGTAAGCGATAATAAGTGCCATAAAAACTTCTCATCGCATTTTAACATCTCTTGGAACTCCATCATTCCTCGGTTTGCCTTATTTAATTCTCCATCAAATCGATACGCACGCGGATCTGATTCTGAACCATATTCTGCAATCGTAGAAAAGTCCAGACTACCTGTTAAATCTGCAATATCCTGTGATTTTGGATCAGATGGGCTAAATGTACCAATCCCTGTACGGCGATCTTCAGAGAAGAAAATACGCTCTACAACTACATCCTCAATTCTTGATCCGTATTCTTGCTCTAGACGCATGACATTTAGTGGTGATAAATTCCCTTCAATTCTAACTCCATACTCATCAAAGAAATCATCTCGTAAATGATGTGGAATTAAATGCAGTGGATCCTCATGCATTGGGCATCCTTTAATTGCAAAAATTGCTCCGCGATCTGTTCTTGAATATGCTTCTAATCCTCGTTTCAACATCGTAACTAACGTTGATTTCCCTCCACTAACAGGACCCATTAATAATAAAATTCTTTTTCTAACATCTAATCGTTTTGCAGATGGATGAAAATATTCCTCTACAAGACGTTCTAGAGCATCCTCTAATCCAAAGAGCTGATTACTAAAGAAGTTATACTTTCTTCTACCATCAACTTCTTCAATTCCGGCATCTTTTATCATATTGTAAATGCGAGAGTGTGCTGTTTGAGCCACCCATGGTCTTTCTTTCACAAGCTCCAAATACTCCGCAAACGTACCTTCCCATTGTAAACGTTCTTCTGCTGCTCGATGCTGTTCAATCTTTTTTAGAATATCCATTATAGCTCCTCCCCCATCTCCTTGTTCAATCGGATTATTATAAAAGGTATGCTAGGATGTCCTTAAACATTCTTTAAATCAAAACGAAATATATAATAGCACGCTAAAATTCTCTCCAAAATTCAAAGAAAATTCTGTATAATATAGGTATTAACGTTTTTACACTGCTATTCATTATAAATAAATTCTTTTCTTCTAAGAGCCTTACATACATTTTGGGTAATAAATAAAACTCGTGAACCGAAAAAAGTAAGGAGGATATTAGTATGAAATTATTATTAATTTTAGGTGTATCACTCACATTTCTTACAGCTATTTTTACATCCGGTTACAATGACAAACCAGGTACACATAAAAAATGATGTGCTTTTAGCACATCATTTTTTTATGCATTATTTATAATACATATTTTCCATATCATATTTGGATAGTGGTCGGCTATAATAATAACCTTGTACAAGCTTCACATTCTTTTCTTTCAAAAACTGTATTTGCTCCTTTTTTTCTACTCCCTCTGCAATTACATTCAATTCTAAAGTATGAGCTAAATGAATAATTGCAGCTGTAATATTCGTATCACGTTCATCTATATGTATACCTTCCATAAAAGAACGATCAATTTTTAAAGTATCAATTGGATATGTTTTTAAGTAACTTAAAGATGAATAGCCTGTTCCAAAATCATCTAAATGAATCTTTAAATTTTGTTCTTTTAATTGTAGTAACACTCTCTTCGATATATCTTTATGTATAAGAGCTCCTTCTGTAACCTCTATCGCTAATAAATAAGCTGGTACATTGTACTTATTTAAAGCCCGTGTAATCATCTCTATTAATGTAATAGAGCGAAAGTGTCTAGCTGAAATATTAACTGCAATTGGGACCACTTCATATCCTTTATTTAACCATTCGCGCAGTTGCTGACACACTTGATTTACTACCCATTCATCGAGCTTAATAATAAATCCTGTTCTTTCTGCCAACGGAATAAATTGGTTTGGAGAAACAAATCCTAATTCCTTATTCTCCCACCTTATTAAAGCTTCCATACTAGCTATTTTTTTCGTTTCAATATTAATTTGTGGCTGATAATATAAGAAAAACTCGTTTTTTTCTATAGCACGATGTAACTGGTTTTCTATTATAAACCTTTGTTCACGCTCACAGTCTAATCCACTACAATAAAAATGATAATGTCCTTTTCCTTTGTCTTTTGCTCTTTCTAAAGCAGCATCGACTCTCTGAAATAGTATTTTTTCATCTTCTCCATCTGCTGGAGCCATTACAATTCCAATTGACGCACTTAAATATACATCTTCTTTCTCGATTACAAAATATTCACTAATATTTTTCAGTATGCTTTTTGCAACTTCCTCTACACATTCTTTCGTTATATTTTCTATCAACATAACAAATTGATCATCGTGTTCTCTAAATAAGTGCATACCTTCTATTTTTAGATTGCTTAAACATTCTGTAACTTTTTGTAATACATTATCTCCCTCTTTATGACCAAATGTATCATTAATAAGATGAAACTCATCCAAATCTATAAATACAAGCGCAAAATTTATACTCTCATTTAAAAAAGTATTTAACTTATTTGTACATGAAATTCTATTCATTAATCCCGTTAACTGGTCATAGTAAGCTAAATATTCTGTTCGCATTTCATTTAATACTTGCCTTGTAACATCTCTCGTAACGATATACACTCCAACAATTTCACCGTTCACAATAATCGGGATAGTTCTCAAAGAAATATATAGCTCGTACCCTTCTTTATGAACATATTTCTTTGAAACAATTTGTTTTGCTTTTCCTTGCATCGATCCCTTAAATATAATTTGAAAATCTTTTTCATATTCTTTATTAATAAATTCAAAAATAAATTTATTATTTAATTCCTCATACCGGTATCCAAATATTTCATACGTTGCCGGATTTGCATATGTAACTCTCCCTATAGAATCTATAGATATAATTGAGTCATTATTATATTCCAGTAACGACTTAAATAACATTTGTTTTTCCTCTATCTCTGTCTTCTCCTCAATTTGAGCTGTAATATCTCTTGTAATACAAATAACAAATTGACATATTCCTTCTTCATCGCAGACAGGATTAAGTGAAGATTCATAATGTATCTCACCTTTTGGTAATTTGACTACATCACAAAAAGTGTGTGCTTTCGCTTCTCTCACTACTTTTTCATATTGCCTTTGCAATATCCCCGCTATATCTTTTGGTAATACTTCTGCAAAAGTTTTTCCATAGCACTCTTCACTTAACCTAGCATAATCCATTCCTATTTTATTCACATACATATATTTAAACGTTTCATCATCAATAACTTTCAATATAAATACTAAATCTTGAATAGCATGTAATAACCCTTGTCTAATTAAATCCATATCTATCATACTTAAAAAGGTATTTTGATTACTATATTCTTCCTTCATATTTATCTCAACCCGTCTTATCTATTTTTAATCATATATCCCATTCTATATGATTATGTCCTCCCTTTTAAACGTATGATCACATATTATTTTTATTTTATAAAAAAAAGTCGCCATATGGCGACTTTTAATAAACGATTTCTAAATCTAATCCAGGGTAATTTTGTTGACGGAATGCTTCATAAATTAAAATTGCTGCTGTATTAGATAAATTTAATGAACGTACTTTATCTGTCATTGGAATACGTAAACAATGATCAAAGTTTTCTTCGATTACATTAGCTGGTAAGCCGTTTGTTTCTCTTCCAAATACAAAATAGTAATCCTTCTCGCGCTTGCTATAGTCAAACGCTGTATGAGCTTTCTCGCCATACTTCGTTAAATAGAAGAATTCACCATCTTTATTTTTTTCATAAAATTCTTCAATTGAATCATAATACGTAATTTTCACGTGCTGCCAATAATCTAATCCGGCACGCTTTAACATTTTATCATCCGTTGAAAATCCAAGCGGTCTAATCAAATGTAATTCTGTTCCAGTTGCTGCACAAGTACGAGCAATATTTCCTGTATTTGCTGGAATTTCTGGCTGATATAAAACAACATGTACTCCCACGCGATATTCACCTCTGTTTTTTGTCTACTACGTATTATACCACTTGAGCGAAAAATCTCTACCCATTAATAATATGAAAGAATTTATATTTCATTCGTGGTGTATATTTACTAGAGTCTTCATAGTTCCAATAACGTCGACGGCTATTCGCTGAATGTGCATTTACAAGCGGCATACCATCTGCATCTTTTGCTACTACAATCGTCGTATGATTCCATCTTCCGTCATCCTCGAAATCATAAGCAATAACATCTCCAAGAATAAGTTCTTCTGGCCTCTCTACCGCCTCTGCTCGAAGTCCTGTTGTAGCACCTGACAAATACCAATAAAAAGAATGTGCAACAGCCCAGCTCCAACTCCACTGATTCTCCCTTTGCCACCATCCTTTACGAATATTAGGATATCCGTTCATAGGTACTTCTCCAGTATGAAGACATTGAGAAATGAAATTCGTACAATTATCAGGGAAATTACGATACATAGGATTTCGGTCACCCCACCAACGCTCTGCATATTTCACTGCCTCTAAACGATTATACTGATAAGAACCGTACTTCTCTTTCGTAATTTCCCTTTCTAATGTCTCACCCATTCTAATTTCTTCTGACACTTCAATATCATAATCGCCTATAATCCGACTATTATTTAAACAAACTCTTCGTTTTAATTGTTCCTCTTCAATATAAAATAATTCTTTATGCTTAATTAAATATTTAAAATGTATTTGATAATCAATTTCTTGATGGTCATTACTATTTAATTGTCTAATGAAAGAAACATCCGCAATTGCTTTCACTATATGTGCACTACGCCTTTGAAACAATTGTTTCTTTCTCTGTGCCATTTGTAGTAAATCCTCAGCAATACCATCCACGTCTGTTCGTTTCTCTGTGATATATGCTAAAAACTGTTGTACTTGCTTTTCAATATTCATTTTTACAGCCATTTCGTTTCCCTCCCATATTACAATATGAAAAAGGGAAATATTATCTACTCTTTTTTCTGTGCTAACAATTCAAGCCCGCGATTCATTTCATGAAGTACTTCTTCATCTTTCTCACGTTCCATCGCTTTCTCAATCGCTTCGCCTACTCCATCTCCCCCAATTTTCCCAAGTGCCCATGCTGCCGTTCCGCGCAATACCGGTCTTGGGTCATCTTTCATAACACCAATTAAATCAGGAATTGCCGATGCTTCTTTAAAATGTGCTAATGCTAAAATCGCATTTCTTTGCAGTGGCTTTTTCCCTCTCCATGACCCTGACATAATCCCATATTTCTCTTTAAAATCACGATTACTAATTGTTAAAAGTGGCGTTAATAATGGTTTAACTAGCTCAGGATCCGGCTCCATCTCAGGATGATTATGAAAATCCATTCCTTTGTTTTTCGGGCAAACAGTCTGACACGTATCACATCCATATATACGATTTCCTATTTTATCGCGATATTCTTCAGGTAGGAATCCTTTCGTCTGTGTTAAAAACGCAATACACTTCTTCGAATCTAACTGTCCCCCCTGTATTAAAGCACCTGTAGGACAAATATCGATACATTTCGTACAGCCCCCGCATTGATCTTCTATCGGCTTATCTGGCGGGAATGGAACATTTGTAATCATTTCCCCTAAGTATACGTACGAACCGAATTCAGGTGTAATAATAGCACAGTTTTTCCCACTCCAGCCAATGCCTGCACGCTCTGATACAGCTCGATCACTTAATTCACCTGTATCAACCATGGACTTCACTTCTATATCTGGAAGTTTTTCAATTAAATATGCTTCTAATTTTTGCAAACGATCTCGTAAAACAAGATGATAATCTTGTCCCCAAGAAGCACGGCAAAAAATTCCACGGCGTTCTCCACGCTTACTTAATGGTGCATTTTTTAATTTTGAAGGATATGCTAAAGCAATCGCAATAATTGATTTAGCACCCGGTAATAAAAGTTGCGGATTCGTTCTCTTCTCTATATCAGGCTCTTCAAATCCAGATTGATAATTTAATTGTTGTTGCTGGATTAAGCGCTGCTTTAATTCTTCAAAAGGAGAAGCACTCGCAAAGCCTATTTTATCTATGCCAATTGTTTTACTATACGCAATTACATCTTGCTTTAATTGTTCAAAATCCACTCTTAATCGCCTCCTCAGATGAATCCATCATCCCTTATGTAACGACTTTATTGGTTAGTAATTCACTTTTAGAATACTATTATTTACTTCTATTTTCGCATGTAATTATATTTTTCAAACATTAAAAAACGCAATGCCTCGTTTATCTCGGAAACGAAACACTGCGTTGATCACAATTTATAGAAAAACATTTAATAAAATTTGGAGCGGGTGAAGAGAATCGAACTCTCGACCAGAGCTTGGAAGGCTCTTGTTTTACCACTAAACTACACCCGCAAATATGAATTACATATAAAATATTAGAATAACTTATGTAAAGTAGTATAGCATGTTAAAAAAATAGAGGCAAGAATTTTATCGAAAAAAGTCGAAAAAGTGATGAGAGATCTCATCACTTTTTCAATTCTTTATCAATGGCCTTCTTCATACTATCGAAATCAGGGTTTGCAAGATTTCCGTTTACATATACTGAAGGAGCACCTTGAACTTTTAATTTTTGAGCACGATCTGAATCTTTACGTACTTTTTCTTTAATTTCTTTACTGTGTAAATCTTTCTTAAATTGCTCTACATCAACTTTTGGAAGTTTCTCTTTCACAATGCTAAGAAGCAAATCTTCTGTAATCCATTCTTCCGTATCTTTCTTTTGATTTTGATAAATCTCATCATAGAAAATCCAGAATGAATCTTTATCTTGTTTATAAATTGCTTCACCAGCTGCTGCACCTAAATCCGAGTCTTTTCCGATAAATGGGAAGTTAATAAAATATAACTGCACTTTGCCTTTATCAATATACTCCTCTTTTAATCGAGGTAATACTGTTACATCCCAAGTACGACAAGCAGGACATTTGAAGTCTCCAAATTCAACTACCTTAACTGGAGCATCATCTTTCCCTAAAGATTGTTGCGTAGAATAAGCAAACATCTCATTCCCTTTATCTTTTTTGTCATTTATGATGCTATACGCAATTGTTCCAATTACAATCAATACTGCGATAGAAAAAACTATACCAAGAGCCATGAGTTTATTTGATTTCATATACATTCCTCTTTAATTTCATATTCTGTATACAGCATTGTACACAATACACATAATATCAACACTTATATACGTCACGCAATGAACACGCTCACATAAATTACAAAAACACAATAATTGTGACGATATTGTGTCACAATTTGTCACAATTTATTCAAAAAAAGAAGCTCCTCTGTAGGAACTTCTCTTAACTTACTGCTTTTTTACGCGCACTATTTAACATCGACTGCTCTATTTTTATATCATGACGAATTACTAATTTCTCACTAACTGCTTGAACATACTCATCATGGCTTATATAGCCTTCTTTCTCCATTAGTCTCAACACAACATTTCGTCTCTCTACTGCTTTATCATAATTTTGGGCAGGTGAGTAATAAGCAGGTGCTTTTACTACAGCAGCCATCATTGCACTTTCAGCCAACGTTAATTGGTTCACCTTTTTACCGAAGTAAAGGTTTGCTGCTTTTTCAATTCCCCATGCTCCTTCACCATAATAAATGTTACTTACATATAATTTTAAAATTTCATCCTTCGTAAATGTGCGTTCAATTTTTTTCGTATAAAAAATCTCTTTCCACTTACGAGAAAATGTACGCTCATTAGTTAAAAAAGCATTTTTAGATAGCTGCTGTGTAATCGTGCTTCCTCCTTGCACGACACCACCAGCCTTTATATTCTCAACAGAGGCCCTAATAATTGCTATATAATCTAAACCGTTATGATGATAAAATCTTTTATCTTCTGTCGCAATAAATGCATGTGTTAATGATTCAGGCACCTCTAACTTAGCCGGTACATGTAATTTACTAATGTCACTTTTCTCAATCATTACATTTCCAATGAATAATAACGTACAACTTAACAATAATAATAATATAATGGCTTTATAAAAAAGTTTAGTCATTGGATTTAATGCAACTTTTTGATGATAGTTCACCCTAGATAATACTCGTTCTTTCATCTTGAACACCTCTTTTCCACACAGCATATAACTCTTACTTTAAGAATACATTGTTGTAAAAAAATATCCCATCGATTTCTCTTACACGTACCTTACATCATTGTAAGGTATAAAGTGAAACTTTAATGAACCCTCATCAATCAGGGTTACTGCCCAGCAAATAGTGGGATAAAAAAGTATTGTATCACAGTCCTTTTTTATCTACTATTCATCTGAAATATTGAATATAGAATATAGATTATATTCAATCACGAATAACCAATAACAGAGTAAGCCTTAAGGCTATTATATTTTCACTTTACACTTTAATTATATCATCTACAAATATATATACTTTTGACTATCTAGTAATCTTAATGTATATAACATATACATTATACGGAACAAACGTTCTACA
Source organism: Bacillus sp. 22475 (assembly GCF_052044835.1). Lineage (NCBI taxonomy): Bacteria > Bacillati > Bacillota > Bacilli > Caryophanales > Bacillaceae > Bacillus > Bacillus sp. 22475. The sequence goes on from NZ_JBQENW010000007.1 coordinate 203,502, forward strand.
AATCAATACTAACACTATTATTATTTTGACCTTTTTCTTAAACAGTATACAAAAAAGAGTAGTGATTTGAATGTATCTCAAATCAGCTACTCTTTTCTTTACAATCTTCCTATTAAATTATATGGCTGTACTTCCCACGTTTCATACGGAATACAATGTGTTGCTCTCATTGCATCAAGCGTTCTGGATTTCATATGAGGACGCGTTATATACTCATCTATGTTCTCTTCATTTAAATCAACAAATTTAGCCTCTTGTATTTCTTCAGGTTGAATTTTGATTTCGCCACTCACATATGCTACTTTAAAAACAACAGCTAGAATGTGCATAGAGGCATTATAATAAACCCCGGTAATTCCGATAGACTTCACCGTTAACCCTGTTTCCTCTTTTATTTCCCTACAGACAGCTTGATCGAGTGCTTCTCCTTCTTCTACCTGTCCTCCTGGCATTTCCCACGTATCAGCTCGCCAGTGTACCTTTGTTAATAACACTTCATTTTTCTCATTTGTTAAATAACCTGCTACGGCAACTATATGCTTTGGTGTCTTATGTTCCATACTAAGCCTCCTAGAAATAATGGTTATTTCATATATCCCTATAAGCATATTCCTTATCTACACCAAAATACCTTTAATAATTCATCACCTTAATTAACTTCATAAAAAAAAGCCCCTATTCGTTAAACGAAAAGGGGCTTTCATCGTATTACTCTCCTAAGTCTACGTTGTGGTAAACTTGTTGTACATCTTCTAAATCTTCTAATGCATCAACCATTTTCTCAAATTGTACTTGAGCATCTTCAGGAAGTGTAACATCACTTTGTGCAAGCATTGTTAATTCTGCAACTGTAAATTCTTCAACACCAGCACCTTTAAGTGCAGATTGTACTGAATGGAATTGATCTGGTTCAGCATACACGATAACAGCATCTTCTTCTTCTAGAATGTCACGTGCATCTACATCTGCTTCCATTAAAATTTCAAGAACTTCATCTGATGTTTTACCTTCAAGGCCGATAACAGCTGTCGCATCAAACATGTAAGCTACAGAACCGTTTACACCCATGTTACCACTGTTTTTGCTAAATGCAGCTCGTACATCTGCTGCAGTACGGTTTACGTTATTTGTAAGTGTATCTACAATAACCATAGCTCCATTTGGTCCAAATCCTTCATAACGAAGCTCGTCATAATTTTCCTCTGAACCGCCTTTTGCTTTTTCAACTGCACGATCAATAATTGTTCTTGGTACATTGTATGTTTTCGCACGTTCTAATACGACTCTAAGCGCTTGGTTTGATTCTGGATCTGGCTCGCCTTGTTTTGCCGCCACATAAATTTCACGTCCAAATTTCGCGTATATACGGCTTGTATTTGCATCTTTTGATGCTTTTTTGTCTTTAATATTGTTCCATTTACGGCCCATACTTTCCACTCTCTTTCTCGTTTTAAATCTACATAAAAATATTAATATGAAATATAATGTGTGTTCAACACATTTTTAAAAGAAATATAAAAAGTTCATTTTTGATTCATATTACAAACATAATATAAATCACTATCATTTTGTTCTTTCGACAAGTTATATTATACATGAATTCCTAAGTTTATTACGAATTTTAGCATCACATAATATAATTTAACAAAAAAGACTCTAACATTTCTGTTAGAGTCTTTTTATATTGCCGATACCGATTTCCATAATATTCCCATAATTACTTTCTATTGCTGTATAATTAAAATAGGAAAAATTTTGAAGTAAGAATGGGGGAGAATTATTATGACACATTCAAAAGAGAAAAAATCACATGCTTTTAAAGGAATAGGAGAGAAGTTAAACCCAACTATCTATCAAGTAAGATTCATGAAATTAGATGAACCAATCCAATTTGAGGCGTTTCCTGAATTGAAGGAATTAGGGGACTGGTTAAGTACTTCAACGCAAATGTGGGCGTGCCACTCAACTATTTATAAGTACAACAGAGAAGAGTTTAAAAAGAAGTTTTTAGAAATTACAAACTTAACCGTTGATAATGTATTAATATCTACTGGTGGTGTCGGATTTAACTTCATGTCACCGGGGTGGAGAAATTCTCTCTAGAGTGCTCGAAGGGAATATTGTAGAATAACGCAATTAAAAGGATAAAATTGAATGTTTATTTTTATCCTTTTAATGTTTCGCAGTTTACTCACCGTACACTTTTTGTGCTTATTTTGTCATGTAATGAAAAGAAAACACAAAAAAACTCTATACTAATTGTATAGAGTTTTTTTACGACGTTCATGATACCGATGGTCGGGGTCGAACCGACACTCCCGAAGGAACACGATTTTGAGTCGTGCGCGTCTGCCAATTCCGCCACATCGGCATAAAAGAAAAGGCGGCAACCGGATTTGAACCGGTGATAAAGGTTTTGCAGACCTCTGCCTTACCACTTGGCTATGCCGCCATATTAAATTTTATTGGAGCGGAAGACGGGATTCGAACCCGCGACCCCAACCTTGGCAAGGTTGTATTCTACCACTGAACTACTTCCGCAAAAATGGCTGGGCTAGCTGGATTCGAACCAGCGCATGACGGAGTCAAAGTCCGTTGCCTTACCGCTTGGCTATAGCCCATCGAATTCTTACTTAATTATATGTAAGTATCAATTAAATTATTTGTAATTTTTAAAATAAAAATGGGGCGACTGATGGGAATCGAACCCACGAATGCCGGAGCCACAATCCGGTGCGTTAACCACTTCGCCACAACCGCCATGTTGTGTAAATATATTTGGCAGGGGCAGTAGGAATCGAACCCACACTGGAGGTTTTGGAGACCTCAGTTCTACCTTTAAACTATGCCCCTATGTAAATGGTGGAGGGGGGCAGATTCGAACTGCCGAACCCGAAGGAGCGGATTTACAGTCCGCCGCGTTTAGCCACTTCGCTACCCCTCCGAAACTTACATGGTGCCGGCTAGAGGACTTGAACCCCCAACCTACTGATTACAAGTCAGTTGCTCTACCAATTGAGCTAAGCCGGCGTATTTTATTAAAATAAATGGTGGCTCGGGACGGAATCGAACCGCCGACACGAGGATTTTCAGTCCTCTGCTCTACCGACTGAGCTACCGAGCCTTATTAAAATGGCGGTCCCGACCGGGGTCGAACCGGCGATCTCCTGCGTGACAGGCAGGCATGTTAACCACTACACCACGGGACCATTTGGTTGCGGGGACAGGATTTGAACCTGCGACCTTCGGGTTATGAGCCCGACGAGCTACCGTACTGCTCCACCCCGCGATAATACTATTCATATAAAATTCATATGGTGGAGGATGACGGGATCGAACCGCCGACCCCCTGCTTGTAAGGCAGGTGCTCTCCCAGCTGAGCTAATCCTCCGAAGTGGTGACCCGTACGGGATTCGAACCCGTGTTACCGCCGTGAAAGGGCGGTGTCTTAACCACTTGACCAACGGGCCAATATGTATGGCAGAGAAGAAGGGATTCGAACCCTCGCACCGCGTTAGCGATCTACTCCCTTAGCAGGGGAGCCCCTTGAGCCACTTGGGTACTTCTCTGTATGGCTCCGCAGGTAGGACTCGAACCTACGACCGATCGGTTAACAGCCGATAGCTCTACCACTGAGCTACTGCGGAATAATGAAGACAATTTGTATCTTATAAAAATTCTTTCTGTAAGTCAAGAAGTTTTTAACAACATCTTGTTCAAACGTGACATGTTTATAATATACTGGATTGCGTTTTTACTGTCAAGATGTTTTCGATATCGGTTTAAGTTTCCCTTTACACTTTCCGCAGACATATTTTTTTGTATTTATTTGACGCCTTCTTACATATTGAAGTAAACACTCCATACATTCATACTTATAAATCTTTTTTTCTTTCTCTTCATTAATCATTCGTTTACAAAAACGAGGTGCATTAACTTTCTTTAACAACTCACGGAAATCTCTGTCCCTGTGCTTATACCCTCTTCCTGTAATATGCAAGTGATAATGACACAGTTCATGTTTGATGATTCCGATTAACTCCTCCTTACCATACATTTCGTAATATCGACAATTCAGTTCAATATTGTGACTCTTCAACAGATAACGCCCACCAGTTGTACGCAGCCTACTATTAAACGTTGCTTTATGTAAAAACGGCATTCCGAAGTATTGTAGCGATACTTCTTCCACTAGCCGTTGAATTTCTTCCTCGTCCACTCTCATTCCTCCTAAACAAAAAAATATTTTTACACTTTTCACGCTTCTTATACATATATTAAATAGTACATATACCCATCCTCATTCAAGACGCGTGGTTTCTAAAAACACAACATGAATAGAAATCCACTCACCAACCTCTCATCAATAGCACTTTAGATTTTTGAGAGTAGGATTAAACAAGGAGGGATTCCTATGCCTACGTGGCTAAAAAAACAGATGCAACGTGCATATTTCGAAAAAAACCGGTATCAAATTAAATTGCTAAATGAATGCTGGTTTTATTATAGCAAAATACATCAAAACTCATAATCCATTACACTTTTTATTCTATAAAAAAAAGAGCAGTTTCATCTGCTCTCTTCTCTTACTATTCAATCGGCAACATAGATAGTGCAACGCGTCCTTTTTTTGTATCAATATCATCTACCCATACTTTTACAATTTGTCCTACTGATACAACATCTAACGGATGCTTTACAAACTGTTTACTAAGCTTAGAAATATGCACTAAACCATCTTGCTTTACGCCTACATCAACAAAAGCACCAAAATCAACAACGTTACGCACTGTTCCTTCTAGTTCCATACCACGTTTTAAATCTTCTAATTTCAAAATCCCTTTTTTCAGAAGTGGTTTAGGCAACTCATCCCTCATATCTCGTTCTGGACTAATGAGTGCATCTATAATATCAACTAACGTCGGCTCCCCAACTCCCGTTTCTTGAGACAACTTAGAAATCTCTACTTCTTCCAATCTCTTTTGTAATTGCGGTTGTCCTACGTCATCTATCGATAACCCTAAACTCTTCAATAACAATTCAACATTTTTATATTGTTCGGGATGAATACCTGTCCGATCTAATGGATTTGCTCCTTCTAATATACGCAAGAAACCTATACATTGTTCGTACGTCTTTGCACCTAAACGCGGGATTTTCTTTAATTCCGTGCGCTTTGTGAATTTCCCATCCTCTTCTCTCTTTGCCACAATATTTTTCGCAACAGTTTTCGATAAACCTGAAACATATTGTAACAATGCAACCGAAGCCGTATTTACATTAACCCCAACTTGGTTAACAGCTGTCTCTACTACAAATGTTAATGACTCATTCAATCTCTTTTGAGATACATCATGTTGGTATTGTCCAACCCCAACTGATTTAGGATCAATTTTCACAAGTTCAGCCAGTGGATCTTGCAGACGTCTTCCAATAGAAACGGCACTTCTCTCTTCAACTTGTAAATTTGGGAATTCTTCACGAGCTAAATCAGAAGCTGAATATACACTAGCACCCGCTTCATTTACAATAATATAAAAGACTTCCTGTTTCACACTTTGTAATACATCTACTATAAATTCCTCTGTTTCTCTAGATGCTGTCCCATTACCAATTGCAATCATTTCAACTTGATATTTATCTATAATAGAAAGAACTTTCGTTTTTGCGTCATCATATTTACGAACAGGCGGATGCGGATAAATAACATCAATATGTAGTACTTTCCCCGTATCATCTACTACAGATAATTTACAACCAGTTCTATATGCCGGGTCTACCGCTAGCACGACTTTCCCTTTCATCGGAGGTTGTAATAATAAGTTACGTAAGTTCTCAGAGAAAATATGTATCGCTTGTTCTTCAGCTGTTTCTGTTAATTCTTTACGAATTTCTCTTTCGATTGAAGATTGAATTAATCGTTTATAACCATCTTCAATCGCTAATTGTACATAATACGCACTTTTAGAATCGTTATCACGAATTACTTTCTTATATAAGAAATTTAATATCTCATCTACTGGTGGGACAACAGAAACTCTCAATATATCTTCTTTCTCACCGCGATTCATTGCTAATACACGATGTGGTACTACTTTTTGCAATGGTTCTTCATAACTGTAATACATTTCATATATATTCTTTTCATCTTTTTCTTCACCTTTTACAGACGAAGACATAATACCTTTTCTAAAAGTAATATTTCGAATCCAACTACGATACGTAGCTTCATCAGAAATCATTTCTGCAATAATGTCTTGTGCACCTTGTAAAGCTTCTTCTGCAGATTGCACTTCTTTCTCTGCATTAATAAATTCCACTGCCTTTTTAGCCGGATCTTCTTTCTTATATAACAACAACCATTCAGCTAACGGTTCTAACCCTTTTTCTTTTGCAATCGTTGCTTTCGTTCTTCTTTTCTCTTTATATGGACGATACAAATCTTCTACTTCCTGCAACTTTGTAGCTTTAACAATTTGCTGTCTCAGCTCTCCTGTCAGTTTTCCCTTCTCATCAATAAGACGAATAACTTCTTCCTTCCTATCTTCAAGTTGCATCATATATTGCCATCTCTCTAAAATCGCACGAATTTGCACCTCATCTAAAGAGCCTGTCCATTCTTTTCGGTAACGAGCAATAAATGGAACTGTGTTACCTTCTTCTGTTAATTGAATAACATGACGAACTTGCTTTTCGCTAAAGCCTAATTCTTTCACTAACATTTTCATTAACGCTTGTCGATTATCTACCATTTCCATATACAACCGTAACCTCCTCTATAATAAAAAAAGTTGCCCTTCAAAGAGAGCAACTTAAACTGCCGATTTAAAAATCTATTAGTCCTAAACTAATTTGTAACGCTTCATCTACACGACTCATCATCACTTCATCTAAATGAGTGATTTTGTCCGTTAAGCGTTGCTTATCGATTGTTCGAATCTGCTCAAGTAAAATAACAGAATCTCTCTCAAAACCATACTTTTTCGCATCAATTTCCACATGAGTGGGTAATTTCGCTTTTTGAATCTGTGCAGTAATAGCCGCTACAATCACCGTTGGACTAAAACGATTTCCGATGTCATTTTGAATGACAAGAACCGGACGAACGCCTCCTTGCTCAGAACCAACAACTGGGGAAAGGTCTGCAAAATACACGTCGCCGCGTTTTACAATCAAAATATTACCCCCCGCTAACTAAGCGTTCTACTGTATGAGCTGCTTCATACTCCGCTAAGAAAGCTTCAGATGCAATACCAAGATTAATTTTTCCCATTTCAATATACCCACGTCGCATTGATTCATGTTGGTAGCGTTTCTTCGTCTTATGTTGACGCAATAACAATTGTGTTGCCTGGCAAATTAGTTCATGGCGATTCTTATTCTCTTGTTTTCCAATTCCGTCCAATTCCGTTACCATTTGCTTTGGCAACCGAACCACGATTTCAGTAGTTACACTTGATTCGGACACAAAAATACACCTCCACCGTCAACTACACACCCAAATATATATATGACACCTATTGTAATAATACCATTGTATGGAGCCTGTTGCAAAGACTTCCTTATTCCTTGCTTATGTTTTCCAATTCATAAACAAAACATTCATCTTCTTAAATTTTTTATCTCATAACTAACTAAAAACAATAGAACTCCTCTTCAAAACTTACGTGTAACTTATATAAAAAATGATTATAAGTAAAAAGCTTCTCATCAAAAAGAGCCTATTATCCAGCAATGAACAGTCACTCCCATGACAAGAAGCAATCATACTACCTTCTATATATTGTTCAAGTAATTAATTATCTCTACAACCTTACCATTCCGTATAAATATTCTTGGCACACGGAAACTGATCGTTGCAATAATTTCATAATTAATAGTCCCTGAATATTCCGCAACCTCTGTAGCGCTAATATACTCATCTCCCTGCCTTCCAATAAGCGTAACTTTCGTACCAAGCGGCACTTCACAAGGAAGATGAATCATGAACTGATCCATTGTTACTCGCCCTACAATTGGTACCCTTTTACCATTTATAAGCACTTCAAATCCTTGTAATCTTCTAAGCCACCCATCTGCATAGCCAATCGCTACAGTTGCAATCCATTCTTCAGTTTTCGTTCGGTAAGTGACGTTATAACTAATTCCATCACCTTTAATCACCTGTTTAATATGAGCTACTTTCGTATGCAGTGATAGCGCCGGTTCTAATTCAAATGGTAAAAAAGGACGTATTTCTACAGAAGGAGATAATCCATACATTGCAATCCCAATTCGCACTGCATTAAATGTAATCCCTTGAAAACGTAACGTGGCAGCACTATTAGCTGTATGGACAAACTTAGGATCCACTCCGAATTCTTTCAACCAACTTAACTGCTCTAAGAACGTATTATATTGCTTATCAAAATACGAAGTCTCAACCTCATCTGCCGTTGCAAAATGCGTGTATACTCCTTCTAACTCTAAAAACGGTGCACCTTCTAAACTCTTTAAAAATGCTTTCAGTTCTTTTCTTTCACGTATTCCAATTCTCCCCATACCACTATCAAAGTTAATATGGAATTTCATTACAGATGAACCATCCCAAAGTTTAATTGCTTCGTCCACCCATTCTTTTTGAAAAACAGTTAGCGCTACATCATTTTCAGCAGCTACATTTACATCACGCGGCGGCGAGGGACCTAACACTAAAATCGGCACAGTAATACCAGCCCTCCGAAGCACTAAAGCTTCATCTAAAAAAGCAACTGCTAACCTTGTTGCACCCGCTTCTAATGCCGTTTTAGCCACCGGTACATAATCGTGCCCATATGCATTTGCTTTAACTACAGCAAAAATCTCTACATCACTTGGGATGAACTCTTTAATATGCGTAACATTGTTATAAATGGCATCTAAATCCACTTCCACCCAAGTGTCACGGTAAAATGGTGCTTCTTCCATAAATACACTTCCTTATACACGATATGCGAAGCTTATTCTTTTATATGCTTCTTTTATGAAATCCACCTTCAAACTAAGAAAAGACGTGGTGCACATATATCACCACGTCTAAGAAGTTTACTTCACCTGCTTCGCTGTAACTGAACGAGCAACCATTAGTAGCTCCTTCGGCTCTAAACCTTTAGACACGAGCATATATTCTACTCCGTTATGCGACCACGTTACAGAGTCTTTCGTCAATGCACCAATCGTAAACCCAAGATCAACGGGTTCTCCACTTACACTTACCGCTGATGAAGCCTCTGCAACTTTTGCCTTTTCTTGTATTAAAGTAAAGGATTTCTTATTTCCAGTGTATGTGAGTATCGCACGCTTGCCACTGTCTGTCTTCAACTCTTTTTCATCTTGCAGAGTCATACCTTGTGGTGTATCAAGTGGATACAAAATAGCAAACGGTTTGTCTTCTTTCGCTGTTGTTTGAACATCTACCTGCGCTCTAGACATATTTTGTTTCGTATCAAATGCACCTTTATCAAATTTCGCATCGAATTTCACCTTAGAGAAATCTACTTTTACAAGAACATTTTGATCATTATCCATTAACTTCACTGAAACTGGAGCCAAATCGCTCTTCTTCAGCGTAATCTCTTGTTTCGGCAACATATTTTGATGTTGATAGTTTGTTTTTGTTTTAAAAATATAATACTTATCTGTTTTCTCGAAAGTAAGATTTTTCTTATCCTGTAAAATATCTCTTACAAGTGATTCATATAAATAAGCCTGGCTGCTATTTTGCGGCCAATCACTTTGAAAACGGAAGCTCTTATTAAGTGCTGGCGTTAATACAAATACACCTTCTTCATTTCTTAAAATGATTTGGCTCTGATCTTTTTTTGCATTCTTTAAATTCACACGATAAAAAGACGGCTCCTTATGCCAAATCTCTACATTATACTCCTGAGGCTCATTTCCTGTTTTAATAGATAATTTCGCTTCAGCTTGATAACTTTTCATCCCTTTTACTTTCGCTTCTAAATCTCTCACGACATCATCTTGTTTCTTTTCCACACAACCCGCCAACACAAAAACGGTCAACAAACCGACAAGAACTAAAAACAGACGCCTTTTCATCACTTCAGCCCCTTTGCCCCTATAAATGAATGGAAGATGTACCTTCCTTATCGCTACCTCAAATATATGAGACAAAGATATAAAATATGCAGACTAGCGTGACGAGCTTTCTAAAACAACTTGAGCAACAGCAAATGCCTTACTATGACTAATTGATAAATGAACAATATACTCTGTACTTGTAATCAGAATCGGCTTACCTCTTTCATCATTTTTCACTTCAATATCTAAAAAGCTCACTTCTTTCCCGATACCAGTACCTACAGCTTTTGAATACGCCTCTTTCGCTGCAAACCTTCCAGCTACAAACTCTGTAAGACGACTTCCTTTCAGCTCCATAGCAACATTACGTTCATTTTCTGTTAAAATACGTTCCATAAATTTAAGCTTTCCATCTAGCATTTTTTCAATACGATTTAATTCAATAATATCGATTCCAATCCCTATAATCATTTCAAAATCCCCTTCTTCTATTTAACTTTCTTCTTTCATATTGATAAGAATAACAGAGAATCTTTCTGATGCAAAAGGGGTGATAGTAACCGTATGCTAATAAGATCTAATCAGATTTCTTTACAACCGACTATTCTCACCTTACTTTTTATTCACTTAGTCATGATGATATTAGGCGACTTTTTCCTCTTCCCACTGGCAGCCTCTAATGAATATATCGCTAAAGGAGAATGGTGGCGTATCATAACTTCCCTTCTGGTACACGTAGACTTACAACATTTTCTTTCTAATAGTATTTTTTTGTTTGCACTTGGTTCTTCTATCGAAAAGCAACTCGGACACTTTTCTTTTTTTATTCTATTTTTTCTTTCTGGAATTTCTGGAAATATTTCTTCTTATATTATTATGCCTCCTGAATATATTCACGCAGGTGCATCAGGTGGTATTTTCGGACTATTAGGCGCACAATTATTTTTATTGTACAATCGATACCGCTCTTCAAAACCAAAAGAAATTGCCATTTTCTCAATTATGATACTTCTATTACTGCTATTTACTTTCTTTAATCCTTCCGCCAATCCGATCAGTCATTTAACAGGTTTAATAACCGGCGGCATTTTAACTCCTTTTTTAACAAAAAAAAACGATGGTGCAAAGCTTATTTAATATAAAAGCTTGCACCATCGATAATTTCTACATCTACCTGTTCGCTTAAATCCCTCATTAATTGAAATAAAGACTCATCCTTCATCTTCGCCTCAATCATACAATCAATTTGCGGAACACTTCCCTTTATCCTTCTTAAAAAAGATAAAAATGCGTCTACATTAATATAATCAGCATGAGCTCTTGGATCTTTCCCCTCTCTAGGGCTAGAGATATGCATTTTAACTGGCAACAAAGATGTTTCCCACGTATGAACAACACGTGCCCAATCTTCATACCAATCTTCTTGCTCATTATTCATCATATGGTGATGCAAATCAAACACGACGGGAATATCTAGTTTTTCTCCTAAATATAATGTTTCCTCTAACGTAAAAGTTGTATCATCATTTTCTAATATAATCATTTCTTGAATACCCCTTGGGACATTAGACCAATTCTCTATAAAACGCTCTAATGCAAGTTCTTTATCTTTATACCCTCCTCCAACATGTAGTACACATCGTTGCTTATGTTCAATCCCCATGCCTTTTAATAATTTTTTGTGCATCTGCAATGTCTTTACAGATTGTTTAAAAACACTCTCCTCAGGTGAATTTAGTACAACAAAATGATCTGGATGGAAATCAATTCGCATATTCATATGAATTGCATATTCACCTAATTCTTTCAATTTTTCTTTTAAAGGACGAATATAGTTCCACTCTAGCAATTCCTCATGATTCGCTAAAGGAATGAGCTTAGAACTAAGCCGAAAGAAAGATATGTCATGTCCCTTATTATGCTTTAATAAACGTAAACAATTTTCCAAATTGGAATTAGCAATTCTTTCAAGTTTACGAATTGCAGCATCACGATCATCTATTTTCTGAAACTGTGCGTACGTCATCGTTTGAGATGGGGATGCATTCTTCAAATGCACACTCATCGCAACGTAACCAAGCCTTACAAGCATATAACAGCCCCTTTTCTATCATAACTACTATGTAGTATGCACAATTACAGAAATAAAAAAAGAGAATGCCAACAAAGGGCATTCTCTTTTTTATTAAGCTTGTGGACGGCTATGATGTTTTCTTTCGCCGCGTCCATTTGAAGATCCTGGGCGACCTTGACCTTCACCTCTACGACCACGACTACCACCATCACGATTACGATCACGGTTTCCATCACGATTGCGATCACGGTTTCCGTCACGATTACGTCCATCACGGTTACGACCATCGCCACCGCCACGTCCGTCACGACTACGATTACGGTTACCATCACGGTATCCGCCTCCGTTACCGCCACGTTTTTTAGAACCGCCACCTCTTGAAACAACTGGTGGTTCTGATGTTAAAGCGATCGGAGTTGTATCCGGCTCTTTAGTCATCATTTTTAAAGCAGCAGCTACTACTGTTACAGAGTCATTCTCTTCTAACATTTCTTCTGCAATACGCTTGTAGTATGATAAGTTCTCATTTTGGATTGTGCTTTGAAGTTTTTCAGCGATTAAACGTTGTTGACCTTCTAATGCCTCATCAAGTGTCGGTGCTTCCATACGATCAACTTTACGTTTTGTTGTACGCTCGATATTTTTTAATTGTCCTGATTCACGTGGTGTTACAAATAACATTGCAATACCTTTTTTACCTGCACGGCCAGTACGACCGATACGGTGAACGTATGATTCTGGATCTTGCGGGATATCGAAGTTGTATACGTGTGTTACGCCTGAAATATCAAGACCACGTGCAGCAACGTCTGTTGCAACAAGAACTTCAATAGCACCTTCTTTAAATTTACGTAATACAGACATACGTTTCGCCTGTGTTAAGTCACCATGAATACCTTCTGCTGCATAACCACGTAAGTTTAATGCTTCTGATAATTCATCAACACGACGCTTTGTACGACCGAATACGATCGCAAGCTCTGGAGATTGAATATCTAGTAAGCGTGTTAACACGTCAAACTTTTTCTTTTCTTGCACTTCTAAATAGAACTGCTGAATGTTTGGCATTGTTACTTCTTTTGCTTTTACTTTAATGTGTTGAGGCTCAGTCATGAAACGCTCAGCAATACGACGGATTGGATCTGGCATTGTCGCTGAGAATAATAATGTTTGATGTGTTTCTGGCACATCTGTTAAAATCGCTTCAATATCTTCAATGAAGCCCATGTTTAACATTTCATCCGCTTCATCAAGAACAACAGTCTCTACGTTTTGTAAGCGAAGTGTTTTACGGTTAATATGATCTAAAATACGACCCGGCGTACCAACAATAATGTGTGGGTGTTTTTTTAGAGCACGAATTTGGCGGTTAATATCTTGACCACCATAAATTGGTAGAATACGAACACGTTTATGTTTACCAATTTTGTATAGCTCTTCTCCAACTTGAATTGCTAATTCACGCGTTGGCGCGATAACAATACCTTGAACTGCTTCTTTATTTGTATCCACTTTATCTAATAGTGGTAATCCGAATGCTGCTGTTTTCCCTGTACCTGTTTGCGCTTGCCCAATAATATCCTTACCTTGCAATGCATGTGGAATTGTTTCAGCTTGAATCGGCGTAGCCTCTTCAAAGCCCATACTTTCAACCGATTGCAGTAAAGACTCACTTAATCCTAATTCTCGAAATGTTGTCAATGTTACTTCTCCTTTTCTATCCTATACTTATCATTTAAAAAAAGGCGTTTTCCGAATTTGTGGAAAAGCCCTTTTCCTGAATGCTCACGTATATAACCGGGCGTATATTCTTCACGAAAATACTTCTAAACGTTATTACACTTTATCAATTATAAGTTTTGTATGTGTAAAAAGCAAACCCAACTGTTACCTTATTTTATATTCAGGTCCTTTTTCTTTACTTTTATTTTTTTATCATTTACTGTAAGCGCTTATTATAAGTTTCTTCTATTTTCGTGACTATCATCCCTATTTATATACACCAATTATTTCAACATCGTAATTACTTCTTCTAATTTCATACCGCGAGATGCTTTTATTAATACAACATCTTTCGCATCGACTACTGCTTGTAAATCTCTTACTAACTCTTCTTTATTATCATACGCCTTTACACGTTCATTAGGGAAATTAATTTTCGCTCCTTCAGCAATTTGAGCTCCTAATCTACCGTATGTGAATACATGTGAGATTTTTGCTGGATCGATTAATTTACCTACCTCATAATGGAACTGCACTTCTTGATTTCCAAGTTCTAACATATCACCGAGCACAACGATTTTTTTAGTAAATCCATCTAAACCATTCATTAAATGGAATGCTGCCTCCATAGCCGTCGGACTTGCATTATAAGCATCGTTGATAATTGTTAATCCACTATCCGTTTTTACAATCTCCATACGCATGCCCGTCATTTGAAGTGTTACTAAACCTTGTTTCATTTCTTCCCACGTCACACCAAAATGTGTCGCAATTGCCATTGAAGCAAGTGTATTGTACACATTATGTTTTCCTAACACCGGTAGGTAGAATGAAATATTTTCATCTCTATTCATTTTAAAATGTGTCCCAGTTGCCTGTAATGTTACAGTCGTTGGATAGTAATCGTTGGCTCTTGCATCACCAAACGTAACTGTTTCCGCTGCTAAATTCATTTCAGGAACACGATTTGTTAATAAAGGCTCATCTCCATTATATACGAACACGCCACCTTCTTGTAACCCTGTAACAATTTCTAATTTCGCTTCAGCAATTGCCTCACGAGATCCTAAATCCATTAAATGTGCCTCACCAATATTCGTAATGATAGCTGCATTAGGACGAGCTAACTTAGATAAAAATTCAATCTCTCCTCGGCTTGACATACCCATTTCTAATACAGCTACTTCTGTATTTTCTTCTAAGTTTAAAATAGTGAGAGGTAACCCAATATGGTTATTGAAATTCCCTTCTGTTTTTTGAACTTTAAACTTAGTCGCGAGAATACTTGTCACAATATCTTTCGTGGATGTTTTACCGTTACTACCTGTCACACCAACAACTTTAACATCCAATTGATCGCGATAGTTTTTCGCTAACATTTGCAGTGCAGATAGCGTATCTTCTACAAAAATAACCGGAAGATTCTCGGGTGGATTTGCTACATCTTTCATCCATAATGTAGCTACAGCTCCATTTTCAACTGCTTTATCTACAAAAGCATGTCCATCGAAACGCTCCCCTTGAATCGGAACATATAAGTTTCCTTTTTCAATTTTTCTCGTATCAATAGACACGCCTTGAATAATAGTTCCCTCATATTGCTCTGCTAATCCAGTACCATTTACCATCTGTTCTACTTGCTTTAACATTCGCTTTATCATATAGAAACGCTCCTTACATAGAGGAAGCACTATTCCTACGAATAGTGCTTCCTCCTTTTTTTGTTAGATTGTATATTTAATTTTTTGTTTTTCTTCGTGACGTTCAATCGCTAAACGAATTAGCTCTTCGATTAACTCTGGATACGGTAACCCAGTATGTTGCCATAATAGAGGGAACATACTAAACGGTGTAAATCCTGGCATAGTGTTTACTTCGTTAATATACACTTCTCCGTCTTTCGTTAAGAAGAAATCAGCTCGTGTTAAGCCTGCACCATCTAATGATTGGAACGCAATAATTGCATCACGCTTAATCACATCAGATTCTTCTTCTGTCATTTCAGCTGGAATAATTAACGCCGTATCACCATCGATATATTTCGACTTATAATCATAGAAGTCCTTTTTCGGAACGATTTCACCTACAACTGAACATTTCGGCTCATCATTACCTAGTACCCCAACTTCTACTTCACGACCTACAATATTTTCTTCTACAATAATTTTGCGATCAAATTGGAATGCCTCTACAAATGCATTCTCAAGTTCTTCACGATTTTTACACTTATTAATACCAACACTTGAACCAAGGTTTGCTGGTTTTACGAAACAAGGATATCCTAACTTATCTTCTACTTTAGAATAAGCTTCCTGACGATCTTTTTCCCATGCACTGCGAATGAAAGACGCATATTTTGCTTGTTTTAAACCAGCCTCTGCAAAGATGTTTTTCATAACAACTTTATCCATACCAGCAGATGATGCTAGAACACCATTTCCTACATAAGGAATATTCATCAATTCTAATAATCCTTGAACCGTTCCATCTTCACCGTTTGGTCCATGTAGTAATGGGAAAATAACGTCAATAGCGTTTTCCTCAGAAGCTGCAGATGGAATAATCTCTGTACTTAATGATAACGGAGAAATCGCATTTTCTGCACCACTCATTTTTAAAGCTTCAACATCTGTTACTTCACCTTCAATACGCTCACCACGTACCCATTGACCTTGTTCTGTAATATAAATTGGATGAATCTCGAATTTATCTTGATTTAACGCTTTAATAGCAGCAAGAGCCGTCTGTAACGAAACTTGATGCTCAGCTGATTTTCCACCATATAATAAACCTAATTTAATTTTTGTCACTGAAATCACCCTAACCAATTGTTTTCATTTTTCTATTTTAGCACTTTTTATAAAAATAGGTAGTTCCTATTTGAAATAAAATGTAACTTCCACAAATAATTAAATGACACCACTTATTGGTTTTCTACACTTTTTCTATTCCACTACTATACAAAGGTGAATTTTAAAATGAAATGGTAATCCTATCTAGTTATGTACCTAAAATATGTAGAAATCCCCTTTTTTGTGTATGTCACCTATTTACTAAGAAGATTGTTTGGTTAGTGTATCTTTTTGCCTTTGCTCAACAAGGCGATCTAAAGAAATATATACAATACCTGCAACTACACATCCTACAGCTAAAATTGTAAATAGAAAGTGGCCAAGTAATCGATCTAATAAAAAGCCTCCCAAAAGTGGACCAAATGCGCTTCCTGTAATCCACTGCAAACTTGCAGCGCCCATATAAGTCCCTCTCAAATGCTCAGGGGCCAAGTTTGCTACAAATGTCATCTGTACAGGCGACATAATCATCTCACCTAACGTATATATAGCATAAACGAACAGTAGTGTTATTAAAATAACTGTAGCATTTGTATTAAACTCTCCAAACCACTTCGGTAACCACCCTATAAAAAATAATCCAATCCCGAACAAACATGCACCATATAACATCGTCTTCCCGACTGGTTTATCCGTAGCCCATTTTGAAATTTGAAATTGGAATAAAACAACTAATAGTCCGTTTAACGCCATTAAATATGGATATGGATTATTCGTTCCAAAAATACGCTTCATTTCGTTATCAAAATGTAGTGGCAACATGCCTTCTGTTTGAGAAAAACCCATCGAAATGATAATACCTGCTAATAAGTAAATCATTAATGCCTTATCTCGCATTACAATTTTCCAAACTGCCCCAGATTCCTTTTCTTTATGTTCTTCCTTATCTGTCCTCTTTGGCATCGTCTCTTGAATAAGAAGTAATACAAGTAACGCATAAAATAGCATTGTAGAAGAGGCAATAATAAACACAAGATTCTTTGACAACACAACTACTGATGCTCCCATTATCGGACCAATCGCAGCACCTATATTGTGTCCCATTCGTAATAAACCATATGCCTCTGTTCTTTTTTCTGGTGCCGTTACATCTGCGACCATAGCTGATGCAGCTGGATGAAATAAAGAATTACTCAATCCTAAAAAAATAGATAAAATTGCATATGGAATAAATCCTTCTATAAATAGAAAACCGAGCATTAATAATGCATTACTTGCCATAGAAAATATCATAATCGGCTTTCTTCCATATATGTCAGCAATTCTCCCTCCTATAAGTGACCCAAAGCTTGCAGCAATTGGAGAAAGCGCCATAATAACCCCAACTTCCAACAACGAATCTACCTTATCTTTTAAATATAATGCAAAAAAAGGCATTAACATCATCATTGCAATTCCATTTAACGTCTCTCCAATAAATCGAATCCATACGTTACGGTCCATCTCCCTTAACTCACGCCACGTATTTTTCATCATTTCACCCCTTTAGTTAACCAACAATTATCTTATAATAAGTTCAGAAGAATGTAAATTTTCAAATAAAAAAATCCATTCTAACAGAATTAGAATGGATTTTTCCGCTTATAAATTCGCAACATCTTCTTCTTTTTTACTATTATTTAAAGCACTATGTTTTCGGCTATATAAGAAGTAAACCGCTATACCAATAACCATCCATATCCCAAAACTAATCCATGCTGTCCCCGATAATTGAAGCATTAAGTATAAACAGAAAATCACCGTTAATGCTGGTAAAAATGGTACAAGCGGAGCCTTAAATGCCCTTGGTAAGTCTGGATGGGTTCTTCTCATTACAATTACCGCAACAGCTACGAGTGCAAATGCTGACAATGTCCCCATGTTTACAAGATGTGCTAAAACATTTAAATCTATTAATCCTGAAATCAGTGCCGCAATAATTCCCGTTGTCCATGTATTTAAAAATGGCGTTTTAAATTTCGGATGAACTTTAGCAAGACGCTTCGGTAATAAACCATCTCGGCTCATCGCATAAGAAACACGAACTTGCCCATACATCATAACTAGCATTACTGTTGTAATCCCTGTAATTGCTCCTACTGAAATTACCCCCGCTAAGCCATCTTGTCCAATAAATTGCAGTGCAAAAGCAACTGGATCTGATATATTTAGCTGGCCGTATGGAACAATTCCTGTCAAAATAAGCGAAACAACGATATAAAGAACTGTACAAATTAATAACGATGCAATAATACCAATTGGTAAATCACGTTGCGGACGTTTCACTTCTTCTGCCGCTGTTGAAACTGCATCAAATCCTATAAATGCGAAGAATACTGTGGCCGCTCCAGCCATTACACCATCTAAACCAAATGGCATAAAAGGCGTCCAGTTTTCAGGTTTCACATAATTAAAACCAGCAAAAATAAAAATAAGAACAACTGCTATTTTAATAAATACCATAATGTTATTTACTCGTGCACTTTCACGAACACCTCTAGATAAAAGAACTGTCATCACTAAAATAATTAGAACTGCAGGTAGATCAATTATTCCACCCTTTCCTGTACCAGGAGCCGAGGAGAGAATAGTCGGAATGTGGATTCCAAACCCCTTTAATAAAGATTGAAAATATGCAGACCAACCGTTTGCTACAGCAGATGTAGCAAGTAAATATTCAAGCATTAAGTCCCAGCCAATTAAAAATGCGAATACTTCCCCCATCGTCGCGTATGTATACGTATACACACTGCCCGATACAGGAACTGAAGAAGCAAATTCAGCATAACAAAATGCAGCAAAGGCACAAGCTAGCGCGGCAATCGCAAATGATAATATAATAGCTGGCCCAGAATGTTTCGCTGCCACAACACCCGTTAGAACAAAAATACCAGTTCCAACAATTGCTCCGATTCCAAGCATAGTTA
The DNA here is from genome assembly GCF_052044835.1 of Bacillus sp. 22475. NCBI lineage: Bacteria > Bacillati > Bacillota > Bacilli > Caryophanales > Bacillaceae > Bacillus > Bacillus sp. 22475. Next base: position 223,115 of record NZ_JBQENW010000007.1, read on the forward strand.
AATCTAGCGCGCCCAATGTTCTCGCTAACGTTTTTTGCTTACTTTCTTGCATTAACTTTGCAATTGGCTTCTTTTGAAAAATTTGCTTCATCTTTCACTCCTCCAAGTTTTAAATTTTCTGAAAATTTTTAATTCGCTTTTTTATTTTACTCATTACGCTTTTCCTAGTCAATACTTTTGTCGAAACAAGTAGAAATTCTTCTGAATATGCACTATCCTTATCATTCTTTCTATATATCTTTCGACAACTCTTTTTGGTATTATTATACATGTCGATTCCACAAAAAAAGGCATGCTCCCTTATTGAGAGCATGCCTTTTTTTACTTATTTCACAGTATATGAACCTTGTTCAATCCAGCTATACATATACTTTTCATCTTCTGTTTCATGTGCTTGTTTTACAATACGAAGCGGACGGAATGTGTCTATCATAACAGCTAATTCAAGTGTCTCTTTCTTCCCTATACTTGCCTCTGTTTTCCCCGGATGCGGCCCATGGGGAATCCCGCTCGGATGAAGTGTAATAGAACCTTCTTCCACACCTTTGCGACTCATAAAGTTTCCTTCTACATAGTAAAGAACTTCATCACTATTAACATTACTATGATAATATGGTGCCGGAATTGACTCTGGATGATAATCGTATAAACGTGGTACGAAAGAGCAAATAACAAAATTATGCCCTTCAAATGTTTGATGTACTGGCGGTGGCTGATGAATGCGCCCTGTAATTGGTTCAAAATCCTCTACATTAAATACCCACGGATATAAATAGCCATCCCATCCAACAACATCTAACGGGTGGTGTCCTAAAACATGTTTATGCATATAGCCTCTTGATTTTGTCATTACGACAAACTCGCCTTTTTCATCATATGTCTCTAATTTTTCTGGACCACGAAGATCTCTTTCACAAAACGGACTATGCTCTAACAATTGTCCATATTCATTTCGATAACGACGCGGCGTTGTAATTTGGCTATTTGCCTCTACAACGAGAAACTTAGTCTCTCCTTCATCTGGAATAACACGATAAATCGTTCCAATTGGGATCGTTACATAGTCGCCCTTTCTATAGTGAATCGTTCCAAACATCGTTTCAATTTTCCCTGTTCCATAATGAACAAATAACATTTCGTCGCCATCACCATTACGATAGAAATAATCCATTTTTTCTGTTGGGCTCACTACTCCAATTAACAAATCTTCATTTCCAAGTATGAAATTTCGTCCACTTATTGCATCACCACTTTTTTTATTTTCTTTCGTTCGGAAGTGGCGATGAGAAAGAGCAACATCCTCTTCATACTGCAACTGACAAGAATGCGATAATGCAGAATGACCTACTTCTGTTGGCATATAGTGATGATACAAAATGGACTGCGTACCAGAAAATCCTTTCGTTCCCATTACCTGTTCACGATAAAGCGATCCATCTTTTTTACGAAATTGTACATGTCGTTTATGAGGTAGTTCTCCCATGTGACGATAAAACATGCCCATCACCCGCTTCCTTTTCTTTTTTGATCGTATTACGTAGTGTACCTAAACCAGTAATCGACAGCTCTACAACATCTCCATCTTGTAGCCACTCTTCTGTACCAAGTTCTAAAATACAGCCTGTTCCTACTGTCCCAGAACCAATCACATCTCCTGGATATAACGTCACGTCCTCTGAAGCACGTTCAATCATTTCAGCAAATGTATAGTAAATATCTTGGCAGTTTCCCTTTGATAATAGTTTTCCATTTACATGAGCAGTCATTTCTAAATCATATCGATCACCATTACGATAAACATCTAATTCCTCTTTCGTAACAAGATGTGCTCCTAACGAAGTTGCAAAGTCCTTTCCTTTCGCCGGACCGAGACCTACTTTCATTTCTGTTGCTTGTAAGTCTCTCGCACTCCAGTCGTTCATAATACAATAACCAAAAATATATTCCTCTGCTTGCTCACGAGAAATATTTCGCCCTTCTTTTCCTATGACGCAAGCAATCTCCAGCTCATAATCAAGCTTTTTAGACTTTTTCGGACCAATTACAAAATCACCGGAACCAATTACAGCACGATGATTAGTAAAATAAAAAACCGGAATATCGTACCATTCAGGCACAACATCTAGTCCTCTTCGTCCACGAGCTGTTTTTACATGTTGTTCAAATGCGTAAAAATCTCGAATACTACTCGGATTAGGAAGAGCAGCTGTCAATTGTACTTCTTCTAAAGCATATATACCCTTATTTGGATTCTTAATATTCCGTACTACTTCTACATACTCATCAGCTCTCTCTAAAAAAGCCATCATAGAAGAAGGGATTTTCCCTTCACTAGCAAGATTCATATCTATTACTTTGTCACCTTCAAGCCATCCAGCCCGTATTTCTTTTGAAGGAAGACGAAATGTAACAAATTTCATCCTGATTCCTCCTTATAAAAATGAAATTTCCACCAGCAAAGGGACTTTTGCTGGTGGATATAAATCTTATAAGTTTCCGCGACGCTCTTGTTCTCTTTCAATTGATTCGAATAACGCTTTAAAGTTTCCTTCACCAAATCCACGAGAACCTTTACGTTGAATGATTTCAATAAATAAAGTTGGGCGATCGACAATTGGTTTCGTAAAGATTTGTAGTAAGTAACCTTCATCATCACGATCTACTAAGATCTTTAATTCTTTTAATTTATCAATTTCTTCATCGATTTTTCCAACTCGTGCAGTTAACTCATCATAATAAGTATCAGGTGTATCTAAAAACTCCACCCCATTTGCACGAAGCGCTTCAACCGTTTTAACAATATCACTTGTTAATAAAGCAAGATGCTGTACACCAGCTCCATTATAGAATTCTAGATACTCTTGAATTTGTGACTTTCTCTTTCCGTCTGCTGGTTCGTTAATCGGAAACTTAATACGGCTTCCATTCGTCATAACTTTCGACATTAACGCCGAATACTCTGTACTAATATCGTCATCATCAAAATGAATCATTTGTTTAAAGCCCATGACATTCTCGTAATAACTAACCCACTCTTCCATTTTTTCAACATTACCAACTACATGATCGACAGCAATTAAGCCAGACTCTTCAAATGGAATATTAAACTCTACCTTTTGGAATCCTGGCATAAATGCCCCTTTATAATTTTTACGCTCTACAAGCGTATGAATTGTATCACCATACGTACCAATAACTGCTTTTTTCAATGTACCGTCCTCATCTGTTAATTCCTCTGGTGGAGCAATTGCGACGGCACCACGTTTCACTGCTTCTGAGTATGCTTTATCAACATCATCAACAAGTAGTGCCACATCCTTCACGCCATCACCATGAGTCTTTACAAACTCTGCAATACGATTTTCACTACTTAAAGCTCCAGACACAACGAAACGCATATTTTTTTGCACAAGAACATAAGATACCTTTTCACGGTTTCCAGTTTCTAATCCAGAGTAAGCCACAATTTTGAATCCGAATGCTCTCGCAAGATAATAACTCGATTGCTTTGCATTCCCTACGTAAAATTCCAAATGATCTACATCACGTACTGGAAAAAAGTCCTCCATTTGTGCAGCTAGCGTATCCATAGATTTTTGTTTCATAATATCTTCATCCCCCTGTAAATAGATTAAATGGTCCATACTTAATACCAACCGAAAACGCTTCCAACATAAATAAATAGAAATTAGTTAGCAAGCTAACAAATTCTGACCTTTAAAATTTTCTATCTTTTCTGTCAAATTCCTCTTTTTTTCTTACATATAAAATTCGACTTTTTTCTCTTTGAAATAAAGTTAAACTTTAATCAGCCCTCACCAATCGGGGTTTTACTCAGTGGATTTTTGATTATTCATTGAATCAAGTTTCAACCGCAGCGTCTAATTATTCATGAATGCTAAATAATGAGGTAACTTTAATACTTGAAGGTATATAAGAAGAAAATAAAAAAGACTCCAACATATTAAATACTTACTAATACGTTAGAGTCTTTATTTTTTTTGAATAATTGTATTTATATATATCATACTAATACACTTGCAAGGAATAGAATAAATGATGTTAATATTACCGCTCCACCTAAGGATCCTAATAAATCTGTTTTTGTTACTTGAAACACTTGTTCACTGTTCATATCCCTCATTCTCCTTCCATTTTTGTTTGATTTAAAACTTCTATTATACTAATACACTTGATAGAAATACGATTAATGCTGTTAATACTACTGCTCCACTTGCTGATCCTACGAAGTCACCTTTTGTTACTTGTAATACTTGCTTTTTCATATCTTTCATTCTCCCTTCTTTTTCTTTTGTTACAAAGTTTCTATTATACTAATACGCTTGATAGAAATACGATTAATGCTGTTAATACTACCGCTCCACTTGCTGATCCTACGAAGTCACCTTTTGTTACTTGTAATACTTGCTCTTTCATATCATTTATCCTCCCTTCTTTTTCTTTTGTTACAAAGTTTCTATTATACTAATACGCTTGATAGAAATACGATTAATGCTGTTAATACTACCGCCCCACTTGCTGATCCTACGAAGTCACCTTTTGTTACTTGTAATACTTGCTCTTTCATATCTTTCATTCTCCCTTCTTTTTCTTTTGTTACAAAACTTCTATTATACTAATACGCTTGATAGAAATACGATTAATGCTGTTAATACTACCGCCCCACTTGCTGATCCTACGAAGTCACCTTTTGTTACTTGTAATACTTGCTCTTTCATATCATTTATCCTCCCTTTTCATAAGTTATCTATATGTAATTTCTAAGAAATGTTTATTTCATAGTTTTTATGTTAACGTTACATTAAATTTGATAACGTAACGTTTGTAACATTAATGTAACATAACTATTGTTACGTTGCAATATAATAACGTAAAATTTATTACACTTTTTTTACGTTTTTTTATAATAATACCTAAAAACCTTTATTTAATGCGCTTTTCACTAAACTCATGTTTGTAACATTCTTGTAATATTATAGTCATAAAGTGAAATGTAGTCATCCTCCTCTCTATTTTTGTTACAAACAGTTTATTTAGTAACACTAAACCTATCTAATCTTTACTTACTTTTAATATGAGGTAAAATACCGTCTTTCCAAGATAAGTTTATATGTTTCCTCTATATAACTATGTATAATAAAAACAAAGAGGTGGTCATTTTGAAATTAATCGCATTAGATATGGATGGTACACTACTATCATCTAATCTTGAAATCTCCAAAGAAAACCTACAAGCAATCCAAACTGCACAAGAAGCTGGCCATATTGTAATGATTTGTTCTGGTCGTGCGAAAGAGGATGCTTTAAAGCTATTGGAAGAATATAAATTATCTCTTCCAGTCGGAGCAAGCAATGGGGCTATTGTTTATGTAGATGGAAAAGTAATTAACTCTCGTTGTATACAAAACGACAAAGTGTACAAACTTGCAAAATTACTAGAATCTGACGGTTTCCCATATAAGCTATATACGAATAAAGGAGTTTATTCTCCATATACATGGCAAGATCAAGTGATGCAAGCGTTCGAAGAAAATAAGCATGCGCTCGATGTTACATTAGAGGAGCTTGAACGAATTACAGAAAAGCAAAAGAAATCGAACCTAATTACTGATTTCAAAAAAATAGAAGATGTTGTAAATAACCAAGAACTAGAAATATCTAAATTCTTCATTTCAACATTTAATGCAGCGCATCGCGCACAGCTATTAAGCGTGTTACAAGAAGACGCTGATATTATGGTTACAGCATCAGCCCCTACTAACTTAGAAATTATGGATAAGAATGGACATAAAGGAAACGGGCTACAGCAGATGGCAGCTCATTTTAATATCCCTATTGAAGATACAGTTGCTATTGGTGATAATTTTAATGATGTACCAATGTTAGAAGTAGCAGGCTTATCTGTTGCAATGGGCAACGCTGAAGAAGATGTAAAAAAACTATGTGATGTTGTAACATTAACAAACAATGAACATGGTGTTTCTCATGCAATCGAGCAATTTGTATTGAAACAAACTTCATCTAGTAAATAAAAAAAGGACTCTTTCAATTTGAAAGAGTCCTTTTTTTATACATGATGACAAGAAACAAAATGATCATCACCAACATTACGAAATTCTGGTATTGTTTTTTTACAAACATCAGTTGCAAACGGGCAACGTGTATGAAAACGACAACCCGAAGGTGGACTTGCTGGACTTGGAATATCCCCTTCTAGTATAATTCGCTCTCGCTTCACTGTTGGATCTGGTATTGGAACAGCTGATAACAATGCTTTTGTATACGGATGTAGCGGATTGGTAAATAACTCATCACGCGGCGCCGTCTCCACAATTGTACCTAAATACATAATTCCGATTTTCGTACATAAATGTTCTACTACACTCAAATCATGTGAAATGAATAAATAAGATAATCCCTTTTTCTCCTGTAACTCACTAAATAAATTAATAATTTGTGCTTGGATAGATACATCTAGTGCCGCCACAGGTTCATCAGCTACAATGAATTCTGGATTTAATACCATAGCCCTTGCGATTACGATACGCTGACGTTGTCCACCAGAAAACTCATGGGGATACCGGTCAATATGATAAGGAGCTAAGCCACATAACTCCAATACTTCAATTACCTTTTCACGAACATTTTCTTTCGTCGCTAATCCGTGGGCCAACATCGGCTCTCCAAGCGCTTCACCAATTCTCATTCTCGGATTTAATGAGCTAAATGGATCTTGGAAAACGAGCTGCATATTAGGGCGATGTTTTCTCAATTCATCCTTGGATAAAGAATGAACATCTTTCCCTTTAAACTTCACTTCCCCCTCCGTTTTTTGAACGAGACGTAAAATTGTTTTTCCTATCGTTGTTTTTCCGCTCCCTGATTCACCAACGAGACCAAACACTTCACCTTTATTAATAGTAAAACTTACTCCATCAACTGCTTTTACATGCCCGATCGTTCTACTAAATATGCCACCTTTAATTGGAAAATATGTCTTTAGGTTTTTCACCTCTAATAATGGTTCACTCATTGTTCCGCACGCTCCTCATATAACCAGCAAGCTACTTTATGATTTTCATCATTTACATTTAGATTCGGGACTTCTTTTCCACATATTTCCATACGATGCTCACAACGCCCACTAAAGTAGCAAAACTCACCTAAACCAACTAAATTCGGAACTTGCCCTGGAATAGAATATAGTTTATCTATTCGTTTTCCCATTACTGGTTTTGATTTCAACAATCCTTTCGTATAAGGGTGTTTTGGATTTTGGAATATCTCTAGTACTGGAGCTTCTTCAATAACTTTCCCGCCATACATAACGACAACGTAATCAGCCATTTCTGCTACGACACCTAAATCATGTGTAATTAATAAGATCGACGTTTTAAATTCTTCTTTCACTTGTCTTAGTAAATCCAATATTTGAGCTTGAATCGTAACATCAAGAGCTGTTGTTGGTTCATCTGCAATTAATAACTTAGGATTACAACTAAGCGCAACAGCAATCATAATACGTTGTAACATCCCACCGCTCAGTTCATGCGGATAAGAATGAACAATTTCATCAGCACGGGCTATGCCAACTTTACGAATTAACTCAATTGCTTTCTTATATGCTTCATTTTTACTAAGTAATTCATGCTCCCTTAGCGTTTCTACAATTTGCTCACCTACAGTGAAGACGGGATTTAGCGATATCATCGGTTCTTGGAAAATCATCGCAATATCATTGCCTCGTAAACTACGAAGTTCTTTCTCTTTCATTCCTAAAAGACTTTTTCCTTCATATAAAATGTCTCCACCTACTACACTGCCAGATTCAGCAATAAGCCCCATAATAGATAAAGCCGTTACACTCTTCCCGCAACCTGATTCTCCTACTACACAAACCGTTTCACCTTCTCGAACAGCAAAGCTAACATGGTTTACAGCCTTCACTGTCCCTTCCTCTGTTTGAAAGTGTGTTTGTAAGTCTTTTAGCTCTACTACCGCTTTACTCATACATTCTCACCTACCGTCTCATCTTTGGATCTAACGCATCACGAAGTGCATCACCAAGTAAATTAATTGATACAACTGTTATAAAGATTGCAAAACCAGGCGGAATCCATAACCACGGACGCTTTTGGAAATCAATTAATGAGTTAGCTGCGCTAATCATGTTCCCCCATGATGGTGTAGGTGGGACGACGCCGAGACCTAAGTAGCTTAGCGCGGACTCACTTAAAATAGATCCAGCCACACCCAGAGTTGCTACAACAATAAGTAACGGAAAAACGTTAGGAATTAGATGATGAATGATTTTTCGAGAATCTTTTAATCCTAATACATCTGCCGCTTGCATAAAGGCTTGCTCCCGCAATGTTAAAATTTGTCCTCTCACAAGACGGGCAAGTCCTGGCCATCCTACTAAACTTAAAATAATCATTACAACATATAAACGGTACTCCGATGGTAATTTCCATTCTGATAAAATTGCTCCCATTATAATAAGTAGTGGTAATCCTGGAATGGACATTAACACATCTGCAACACGCATAATTAAATGATCTACAACTCCTCGATAAAAACCAGCAATTGCTCCTAATAGAGCTCCTAGTATAACGGATAGTAGCATCGACGCTAAACCGATTGTTAATGAAATACGCCCTGCTTGCATAAGTCTAGTTAAAATATCCCGTCCCAACTGGTCTGTCCCAAGCCAATGTGACAGGCTGGGTGGTTTATTAATTTGTGTTACTTGTACTTTCCCATCAGCATACGGTGAAAAGATTGGACCAATAAAACTAAATAAAAACATAAATATTAAAACGTATAAGCCACACAGTGCCATCTTATTTTTCTTGATTTTTTTATACGCTTGGCGCCATGGTGATGATTCATTTCTTTTTTTCCGTTCTTTCTTTTTCTCTATTATGGGTGTAATAGTCTCCATATCTTCCCCCCCTTACTTCAATCGAATTCTTGGATCAACAAACGCATATACAATATCAGCTAAGAAATTAGCCATAATTGTTAAACAAGAAAGAAACATTGTAAAGGCCATTAATACCGTATAATCACGGAAGTTTAATGCTTCTAATTGAATACTCCCAATCCCTGGCCAATTAAAAATCTGTTCAATAATAATAGCTCCTGAAAATAAACCCGGTAATTCAAAAGCGAGTAATGTAATTGCTGGCAAAATTGCATTTTTCAATGCATGTTTATAAATAACGGTCCTTTCTTTTAAACCTTTTGCACGAGCAGTACGAATATAATCTTGCCTAATAACATCCAACATGCCGGTTCTAAAATAGCGTGTTAACGATCCTACACCAAGAAGCGTTAAAATAAATACAGGTAGAATCATATGACGTAATACTTCTAATATGTATGCTATCCCCGTTGAGTTACTCCCAATATCAATCATGCCACCAATAGGTAATAACTTTAAATCAACTGCTAATAATTTAATTAAAAATAGTCCGATAAAGAATGATGGAAATGACATTGCTGCAAAGACACCGATTGTTACCAATCTATCAAACCAAGAATGCTGCTTTGTTGCAGAAATAACCCCAATAATAAGAGCAATAATCCAAGTGAAAAATAAAGCTGCAGCAGCAACAATAAATGTATTCCAAATGAATTTATTAAGTAATGAAGTTACCGGTTCTTGATACTGTAAAGAAAATCCAAAATCACCATGCAAAGCATTCACTAACCAATGAAAATACCTTTCAATAATCGGTTTATTTAAACCGTACAACTCTCTTAATTCTTGAGCTCTCTCTGGTGTTAATTTTGGATTTGAATCGATATAATCACCCGGTAAGAGTGCAAATAAGAAAAAGATAATAATAGACGTACCAAACAATGTAGGAATCATTTGTAGAAACCTACGAATGATATATGTTTTCACCTTTTGTCTCCCCAATCCTATTTACTTAAAAATAGAAGAACATTTTTTCAAAACAGCTACCATTCCATTGCTGTGTGAAAAAACGTCTTCTATTATTTAGGTCAACCCTTATTGTTCAATAGATAACACTGGTAAGTTGGAACTGATGCTATCGTACTTTTCTGGATCAATTCCTTTTATACGTGCATTATGAGCATAAAGTAGTTTACGATAGTTTAATAAAATAACTGGTGGATCATCACTTAACTCTTTATACAGCTCTTTATAAATCGCTTTACGTTTTTCAATATCTGTCGTTCCTATACCTTTTACAATCAAATCATCTACTTTCGGATTATTATAACCCGTATCACTTTTTGGATTAGTTGATAAGTACTCACTTACAACTTCACTTGGATCACTAATTCCTGGTGTTGAAACTGCCGCTAAATCGTAGTCACCTTTTCCTACTTTTGAAAGCATCGTATTAAAGTCCATCAACTCTGGATTTAATTCAACACCAATTTCTTTGTAACTTTCTTTTGCAATCGGAATAAAGATGTCATTTGTTTTACCTGTATTTGATGCGTAGTATGTTAATTTTAATTTTTGACCATCTTTTTCACGAACCCCGTCAGAACCTACTTTCCAACCAGCCTCATCCAATAATTTTTTAGCCTTTTCTACGTCATGCGGATATTTATTAATACCTTCTTCTGTATATGCCCATGAAACTGGAGCAATTGGTACGTTAGCGACAGAGCCATAGCCTTGTAAAGCTGTATCCACATACTTCTTACGGTCTAATCCATAAGTAAGTGCTTGGCGTACCTTTTTATCTTTCAAATACGACTTCTTATTATTTACATAGATATAAGCAATATCACTTGATGATTCAAGATTAATATTTGCAAACTCTAATCCTTTTAATTGGTCTATATTTTCAGGGTTCGCTCTAAACCCACTATAGTCCAGTTCACCTGTTTGGAATAATTGGAATCCAGTATCACCTGATGTGATTTTGTAAATAAAGTTTTTAATTTTTGGTTTACCTGCATAATAATTTTCGTTAGCAACAAAGCGGACTTCTTGACCTGGAACATATTTTTCAAATTTATATGGACCCGCTGCAATTGGTTGCCCATATAATGCTTTTAAATAGTCTAAACTTGTATTTTGTTTATAATCTTTTCCATAATAAGCTTTTGATAGCACTGGGCCACCTAAATTCGTTAGCGCCTGTGAATTAACTTTTTCAGTTGTAATTTTAATTGTCTGTGGATCAACAACTTGGATTCCTTCAATAGAAGTTGCTTTTCCTTCTTTATATTCTTTCCCACCTTTAACAGCATACTGAGCAATATCCAATCCACCTTCATACGCTTTATCATGAAGTAGTGTTAATGTAAATGCTACGTCATCCGCTGTTAGAGGCGACCCATCACTAAATTTTAAATTTTTACGCAAATGGAATGTATATGTTAACTGGTCAGCAGAAATATCCCATTTTTCTGCAAGATCCGGAACAGGTTTACTTTGTTTGTCTGTTGTTACTAATGAAGCAAAAATAACCGACGTTACATTTCCATCCCAACCATTATCTTGGAAATACGGAAGGAAAACTCCCCCTGGCTTAGAAATGGCTGTAATGAAAGTATCTTTTCGTTGATTTGCTTTCTCTGGACTTTTCTTTTTATCTGTAGCTGGAATTGATTCAATCTTAGAGTCTTTTAAATCCTGCTTTTTTACTGGTTCTGTAGAAGCCGTATCCTCCTGTCCTCCACAAGCAGATAACACAAGCGAACTACTCAGTAATACTGAAAATACACCAGCCCATTTTTTTGTCTTTTTCTTCATTGTCCCCACCCTAACTGTTTAATAGTTATACCCTTTGAACTTATTAGCTTATGTATGCCTCCCACAGCACATTTATAGCCAATCGGAAAAGTCGGTTTTAATCAGAAAAAAATAGATGTTTTTGAGGGGTAACAATCTTATTCCGACCTTTCCGGTAGACTTTATGGTTATCAGCTTATATCGTTCAGTATATTTTGTCAATTCTTTCTAAATAAATATTTTGAGAATTTTTCCAAAATTATCACTCTATCCTTATACTTTAAGAAAACTCAGCTATAATTCGTATTAAAAACTTAAAAATCTACTTCTATTTCTTCAGCATGAAACATAGAATACTAATAACCAATTACCAAAAAGGGGGCGAAAATATGGACAACCTATTCCAATACGTCCTGCACTACTTATTATTAACAATTATGATAGTCGGGGCGCTATTACTATTCCCGTTCTTCCCAAAGTTCGTCCTCTTTTTAGCTTTTTTTATCATGCTCGGGATCGCTATTATAATTTCAACGAGAGAAGATGCCACAAAAAAAGAGAGCAGAGTTCAGCGCGTAAAGCTGTAACTTTGCTCTCTTTTCGTTTTCAATCACTAGTCTCTGTTACACATATTTATCCCGCTCTTTGCCGGGCAGTAAGACCCACACTGATTAAAGTCTCACTTTATCTCTCGGGAAATAATTAGCCTTTGTTTTTGTGATTACTCCTATCGAAAAGCCACTAATGACATTTATTTTTCACCTTATCATTTCATATGTTTCACAAGCTATGCAAATTGAGGAACACGGATTTATCTAAGTTACTGTTTCACGTGAAACACATCGCTTCATTTAACCTTTAAAGAAAAATATCATTATGAAAAAGCCACTTCCTCCAGCAAAACTGAAAGGAAGTGGCTTTCTACTCTTTACTCCACAATATTCTCTAATTCATTATATAAATCTGCTCGTAACAACTCTTTCTTCGTTTTTTCCTCATATAATTTTTCAAGTTTTTCAACATCAGCTACATGTTCCATTTCACATTCTATTGCATATATATCTTCTTCTACATGCATTAACTCGTTTTCAATCTCTTCAAGATCCCTAGCTTCTTTCTCTTTTACAGGAACCGTTTCAACGCTCTTTCTCTCTTGGCGTTTCTGCTTTATTACTTGCTCCTCAAGCTTTTCTTCCCATTTTTGACGAGCCCATGCATAGTTTCCTGCAAACTCAAATAATTTACATTCATCAATCCAGTACGTCTTTTCAAATAACTTATTTAAAAAATAACGATCATGTGAAACAGCTAGGATTGTTCCATTATATTGTTCAAGGGCTTCCTCTAAAACTTCCCTTGATTCAATATCAAGATGGTTTGTCGGCTCATCTAAAATTAGAAAATTGATGTCTTGATACATAAGTTGCGCAAGTCTTAACCTCATTTTTTCTCCACCGCTCAGTTGCGTTACTTTCTTAAATACTGCTGGACCATAAAATAAAAACTTAGCCAATATATGTCTTGCTTCTCCTTCGGTTACAGCTACATACTCTCTAAACGCTTCCAATACATTACTCTTCACATTTCCATACGTATGCTGTGATAAATAACCAATTTTGACACTACTACCAATTCGAATTTCACCAACATCTGGATTTATTTCTTCTAATAGTAGTTTTAATAATGTAGTCTTTCCTGTACCATTACGACCAACGATAGCCGCACGCTCTTGAAAACGAACATGTAAATTCGCTTGTTCAAATAAAGGTCGGTCAGCAAAACCTTTACTCACTTCTTTCATTACAACAACATCTTTCCCACTTCTCTCTTGCCCTTCAAACTGAAGCCCCATCTGTTTTCGTTCTAAAATCGGCCTCTTTAACTTCTCTATGCGTTCTAACGCACGTTCCATATTTCTCGCTCTTTTATGCAATCCTTCATTCGGAGGATTTGCTTGATTTGCCCATTCACGTAGACGCTTAATTGCTTCTTTCATTTTCTTTATTTTCTTTTGCTGCTCCTGATAAGCTTGAAACTCTTGAAGTAATCTTTCTTCCTTCTCCTCAACGAACTGAGAATAATTCGTATGGTACACGTGAATTTCTCCATCTTCCAAATCAAAAATTTTCGTTACAACTTCATCAAGGAAATAGCGATCATGTGAAATAACCATAACTGTTCCGGTGTATTCTTTTAAAAATTGCTCTAACCATTCAACTGCAAATAAATCTAAATGATTTGTTGGTTCATCTAATAGAAGTAAATCTGGTTTCTGCAATAGCATATATGCAAGACTTACTTTCGTCTGTTCTCCTCCACTTAATTCCGTAAATACTCTTGAAAATAAATCTGTCACTTGTAAGCCATTTGCTACCTTCATTATATTTGCCTCGATTTCATAACCACCGAGAAACGCAAATTTTTCTTGAATGACTCCGTACCTCTCCATTAACTTTTCCAAATCAGATTGTTCCTGTTCCACCGCCATATTTTTTTCTAAATCATGCATTTCTTTTTCTAATTCCTTTTCTACTTTAAAAGCGGAACTCAATACATCATATACAGTCATGGCCTCATCAAACTTCGGAATTTGTGCGACATGACCAATACGTGTACCTTTCTTCATATGAATGGCTCCTGCATCCAAACTCTCCATTCCCGTTAGAAGCCCAAAGATTGTTGTCTTCCCACTACCGTTACGACCAACTAACCCAACACGTTCACCATTCTTTATCTCAAGCGATATATTTTCAAATATGATGTTTCCACCGAAAGATTTCGTTACATTATTTACACTACAAATAGTCATTTTCCGTACTCCTTTCAATATAAAAAACCATGAGAAAGAAACATTCCCCATGGTTTTCGGCATAGAAAAAGGAAGCCAAATAGCTCCCTTTTCACACGTTTATTAAAAATGGGTGAAGAGATTTCTATCGTTCAATAGCCACTATGCAATTGTTAAAAAAGGGCATACGTATCCCGTTAACAACTACATCATGAAAAATCGCACGACAAAAATAGATAAAATCTAAAAATTTGGCACGCGCAGCTAAAGAACGTTTCATCTCATTCACCCCTTTCGTACGGAATTTAATACTTACTTCTTTATTATACTTCCCTATTTCATGTTTGAATAGTCATTTTTCTGAAAATAATGAAGATAGACTAAACATTTCAATCAGTGACATCAAATCTTACGAAACTGTTATGTTCACGTAATAGAAAGCGATAGTACGAAAAGATGCCTCCCTATACAATAAAGATGTAAACAAGAGAGACAAACAAAAGGAGGAAACAAACATGATGAAAGAAATCGTAAAAGCAATCTTTGAGGTATTAGTGAACGGACAAGCAGTTGTAAAAGAACTAAATGAACTATAAAAAGGAGTGAAGAAATATGATGAACATGGTAAAAATGATTTTACACGCTTTAGTCGATGCAAAAGCAGTTAGCCAAGAATTAAACCAACAATAAAAAGGGGTATATGAATATGAAGAAAGCCATTATTATAATTGCAAGCACAGCAATTACTTTATACACAATAAAAAATAGAAAAAAGAAAAATAATGAAAATGTTCTATATTATCCATACACACTATTAGAGAAAAAATAAAAGACAAGGTACCCTATCGTAATGAGGATATCTTGTCTTTTATTTTTTCCATATTGCCTTTAGAGGATTTCCTTCTCCTTTTCCCGAATGTATTAAGCGGGATTTTTACACATATTTTAAAGGGGCATATATACAAATGGATACACAACAACTATATTTTTTAAACGATATCGGTAAACAAAAACCAGAAAGTATTCGGAATAGAAGCGCTGCATGTCCATTTTGCGATAGAAAACATTTAACGGATATTTTAGCAACTGATGGTTCTATTATTTGGTTAAAAAATAAATTCCCTACATTACAACATACATTTCAAACGGTGCTAATCGAAACGGATAATTGCGAAGATCATATCGCAACATATACAGAAGAACATATGAGAAAATTAATGCAATTTTCTATTCAACATTGGTTACACTTACAGAACAACGAAGAGTTTGCATCTGTGATTTTATACAAAAATCATGGTCCATTTTCAGGCGGAAGTTTGCATCATGCACACATGCAAATTATCGGAATGAAACATGTAGATTATCTTGAAAATATTGAAGAAGAAAATTTCCAAGGGGTAATTGTTCAAAAAAATGAACGCATTGAGCTTAATATTTCAGAGCGTCCCATTATTGGCTTCACTGAATTCAATATAATGATTGATAATATTTCATATATAGATGAAATGGCAAATTACATTCAGCAAACTGTACGTTACATACTGACAGATTTCCATAAAGGATGCAGTAGTTATAACTTATTCTTCTATTACTTAAATGGAAAAATTATTTGTAAAGTTGTTCCTAGGTTCGTCGTTTCACCATTGTATGTAGGATATAAAATACCTCAAGTTTCTACAAAACTAGAAGAGGTGAAAATACAACTCACACAGTATTTCACGAAAGAAAAGGATGAAATTATTCATAAAAAAACAGAGTAGGTATAGAAAACCTACTCTTTTATTACACCTTTATTTCGATAGTACACATCTTCTAATCCGATGTTATACTTCATGTTATTATCCGTCCACTCTGGCCCTAAATTCCCTGGCCATCCAGATGTATTCGCTATATATTTCAGTAATGCAAAATCAGTCAAACCTTTTTGCACCCCACGCTTATATCCTTTCATCAAATGCGGCATGGCAATTTGTGCATTTGTACGTGGATCTTTCAGCTCATCATCAGTTAAATGTTCTGGTGCAAGCCCGCCACCGCGGTGTAGTTGAAACAATCCGAATGAAGTTCCATTATCTCCAACACTTCTTGGATTTAATCGACTTTCATGCTCAGCAATTGTAAGAGGTATCCATTCTGGAAGATTTACTTTCTTCGCTTCCTCTATAATGATTTGTTTCACCTGTTTTGCTTCTTCTGAATCAACATAGCTTGTTCTATTCACTAGCTTATCCATTCCTTCAGACTTTCCTTGGAAATATAAATACACTCCAAGAACAACTAAAAATCCTACAAAGAATTTCTTCACTACCTCTACCTCTTTCTCCGCTGAAATTTGTCCCCTTTCAGCCTTCCCTTTACAATTACCTACATTCTATTACTCTTTTATCATAGCAAATAACTATACATATTATCATCATGCTTTAGACCGATTTTGTGAAAAAACAGCTGGTAAATACGTGCAAAAATGTAACTTTCATAGACTATAACGCATTTATTGTATATAATTGTAAACTGAACTCTATATATAGAATAGGAGCATACAAAATGAAAAAATGCCTAACACTCTTGTTCAGCATTTTACTACTCATCCCTACCTACACCTCTGCACAAACATCATCAAAACCAAAAGTACTTGTTTTGTATAGTACACAAGACGATAAAGTTTCAAATAATGTCCAAATCCTTAATACTCAATTAGGACATTTTACAAATGATATAACCGTAAAAAACTTAAAAGAAGCAACTTCAATTAATAACGTATCCTCCTATACACATATTGTTTATATCGGTGAAAAAAAAGAAGCGTTTTCTGATGAAACGAAACAATTTCTAGAAAACTTCTCCGGCCCTGTATTAGTGTTAGGACAAAATGTTGAACAATTATCTAACCGTTTTTCTTTCATTACATTGAAGAGCGACGATATACGAGTTAATAAAATTGAATATCCAGACAAGAAGCTAAAAAACATCTTAGAAGAGGAACGATTAATTCAATCGTTTGATACAAATGGAACTGTGCTTGCTAACGCTTTAAGCTCAAATAACACTAATCCACTAATCGTTCAGCATGAAACATCTTATTATGTTGCAACACCTAATCTCTTTGACTGGATGTCTCATTACGTCGGTGAAATATTATTTTCTTATTTTGACCAAAAACCAACGACAAATAAAGTTGAAGCTTATTTACGTCTTGAGGATGTTCACCCAGCAGCGGATATAAATCAATTGAAAGAAATTGCTCAGTTACTAAAAGAGAAAAAGATCCCTTATATGATTACTGTTATTCCGGTATATAAAGATCCAGATACAGGAAAGATAATACATTTAGAAGATAAACCAGAACTAGTTGATCTTTTACGCTCTATGCAAGATGATGGTGCGGCAATTATTATGCATGGTTATACTCATCAATTTTATGACAGTGAAACAGGTGAGGGCTTTGAATTTTGGGATGTAAAAACAGATCAACCAATTCGCCAACCGAAACATGAAAAACCGAAGACAAAAGATGACTTTCCAAATGTAGAGGCATATAACCAATATGTAAAGAAAGGGGAAGAGTTTGAAGAAAAATATACGAAAGATCATATCGAAAAAGGCATTAAGGAACTTGTAGATGCCAAACTATACCCCGTTGCCTTTGAAGCACCTCATTACACGATGTCTCAAAAAGGATATGAAATATTATCAAGATACTTTTCAACTTATGTAGGACAACTACAGTTAAATGATACAACTTGGAAGTCCATGCACTCACCACATTATACAAGTACTCCGTCATTTTTACATGGAATGAAACTATTGCCTGAAACAGTTGGATTTATTGAAGAAGATAAGCCACAGTCTATTGCTAAAATGAAAGAACGTGCTGTATCTGTTTCTAAATTATCCGATGGAGTTATCGGTGCATTCTATCATCCTTACTTAGGTGTGAAACCATTAAAAGAAGTATTAAAGAATCTAGAAAGCATTCCAAACATAGAATGGATTGATTTACAAAAGGAAACGAACGAAGTAAAAATGAAAGATATTCATATTACTACGAATAAAGACGGCATTCACGTTGAAAAACCAACAAGTGCAAATGACGTAATCGATTACATAAAACAATATGGATTTTTCCTTGTACTTGGGTTCATTATCATCGTCTTTCTATTATTATTAAGACGTGCGAAAAAATTAGAATCCTAATACAAAACCACCAAGCAGAATGCTTGGTGGTTTTTTTATCCTATATCAAAACGTGGCATATTATTAACAACCCATTGATCATTTTCATAAATAAATTTAACTTCTACTTTTTCCGTTACATGATTAAAACTATAATTCTCCTATCCTTTCAAATAAAATCGACTTGTATTTTCATATATTGTTTCTGCAACCTTATCAATGGATATGTTTTTTATAGAACTAATTTCCTTTAATACCTCTCGAATCATTCTTGGATGCGTTATAACACCCTCTTGAAATTCCCACGGTCCATCTGTTTCTACCATCATATATTCAAGCGGATAATACGAAACGATTTTTCTAATCTTCTCCTTATGTAAAACATCCGGTGTAATCGAAATATAATAATCATTTCTCATCATCCGTTTCATTGTTTCATCGCTTCCTTTAAACCAATGGAAGTGTGCACGTGAAACTTTATATTTCTCTAGCAAATCACATACAATGTCAGCATCTTCATAAACTGCGTGTAATACAATCGGCAAATTATACTTACTAGCTAGTTCTATAAATTTTTTCAATACAGCTATGTATGGATCTGCAGCAATTCTTTCATCTTCTTTTCTCAAATAATAGGGCAAACCTACTTCACCAATCGCAACAATTTCCTCTGCGTTCTGTTCAATAAGTTGATAAATCTGTTCACACTCTTCTTTATGAATCTGTTGCTCTGGATGAAACCCTATCGCTGGATATATAAAGGGATACTTCTTCGCTAAAGATAACGTTTCCTTACAAGATTGATAATTCATAGATACCGCAATAAGCCCCTTTATTTCATTACTATTTTCCACCTCTTTTAGTAATCTGCTCTTCTCTTCATCCTTATATTGATCAACATGTATATGACTATCAATCCATTTCATCTTTATGCCCCCATAAAAAAAACAAGAAAGGACTTCCTTTCTTGTTTTAGCATCTATATTATTTAACAATTAAGTTTGTTATGATATCAAATAATCCAATACACACTACGGCAACAGTAAAGTAGCTACAGAAATCTTTAATTGGTAACTTCACTACTTCTTCTTTACGCATCCCATTTTTCTCCCTTCTTACTAGATCCCTAATTATTTTTCTATCTGTATCTATTATGCAAAAAATATGACAAATTTACTATCGAATTAACTTACGTAAACCTTACAATGTTGTAAGGTTTTAAAAAAGATCCCCATCTTTATTCAGATGAGGATTATTAAAAATTAGTTGGTTTTTCATTCTTCATTACAAACAGAAAGTAATACATTGAGACTTTCTAGTTACACTATATGAAAATTACTATCTTTTAACTATCGAATTACATTACAGAAGGCTTACATGTTTGTAAGTTATGTGTAATGTAATTCGATAGTTCCCCTTACTTATATTTCGTACAATAAAGTTAGAAAGTAAGCCAAATAAGAAGAACAATCACATAACCAAATTACATTGCTAGTAGCTACTCTTCTTATACCTTTCACCCATGCTACTACAATGTACCCCCTTCCCCTTTATATAACAAAAAAGCCTTAGTCTATATGGACTAAGGCTTTTTTGTTAACCTTTAAAATACCCTTACCCAGTATTTTTATTTTCGACAAAAAATAGCTGGGGGTATATTTCGCTATCTCACCGTTAAAAGTTTACTCTTCGCATTTATAGGAATATTTGCAACCTCAATCTCTTCAATAGACTCACCGTAACGCCCTTTTGCAAAAACCTTTAATGCTTCATCTCTCTTTAACATATGCTTAACCGTTTTCTTTATTTTCTGCTCTCTACCACGTTCATCGAATGCAATAAATTCATATTCATACCACTCATCACCGATATGCTGACCAATTGTATTCACAACCGTATAGTATTCTTTCGTCTTATAAAATGGATTATATTTATCGATAACCGGTCCAAGTTTCGTAGGCAGCAACATTACTACTATCACTATCATCGCTATTATAGTAGTGATCATTTTTTTCTTCATAATAAACATTCCTCCTCTGCAGGATATATATACATCCATTTTAAAAAGGGGGAATAAAATCTACTATTGAATCTCCTTACATTACACTTACATTTTTGTAAGAATAAAAAAGGTGAACGAATTTACTCGTTCACCTTTTAGCTCGCTTTAAAACCACCACCCAGTACATCACGTACATCGTGAATAACAACGAAGGCATCTTCGTCTACTCGGCTAATAACTTGTTTTAACTTAACAAGCTCTTGTTTATTAATAACAACATATAATACTTCTTTATTCCTACCAGTATATCCACCGCGTCCTTCTAATACAGTAACACCGCGCGTCATATTTTTCGTAATAGCCTCTCGAATTAAGTCTGGTTGATTTGAAATAATCGTAACAGCCGTTTTTGTATCCATTCCTTCTACAATAAAATCAATCACCTTCGCTCCGATAAATACAGCTACAAGCGTATACATTGCTTTTTCTTGCCCTATTATAAATACAGAACCAGCAATTACAACGATATCAATAATAAGCACGCCTTTTCCGACGCTCCAACCTAAATATTGATTTGCTAACCGAGCTAGGATTGCTGATCCTCCCGATGTACCTCCAGCTTTGAACATACAGCCTAATCCAATACCTACAAATAAACCAGCAAATAAAGCTGCTAATAATGTATCGCTATTTACATGATACTCAATATGTTCTGTAACGTATAAAAACAAAGATGTTTCTACAATCCCTAAAATTGTATAGACCATCGTTTTCTTATCAAAAAATTTATAACCAACGGCTAGTAAAATTGCATTTATAGCAAAGTTCACAATCCCTGGTGACCAATCAAATAAATAGTACGTAACAACCGTTAAACCAATAATTCCACCCTCCGATAAACGGTTTGGAATTGCAAAGTAATTAATACCAATTGCGAATAATAATGAACCAATTGTAATTAGTGTTATTTCCTTTATACGTTGATTAACCATAGTTCATACCCTCCCCCCATTTGACATTGTATCACTATCTCCTAGAGGTTTAGAAGTTGTTTTTATTCAGCATTTTCCCTCTTAAAGATCGAGATATTATGTTTAAACAGAGGGGTGATTAATTATTCACATTCGCTCTAACTGCACGGACAAAGTGCTCCACATTCCCTTTCTGAATATACTTAGCGCGAATGGTTTCATGATTACAAGTAAATTCAAAATATGGCCGGAAATCTATGCTATCTATATGCAAATATGAATACTCTTGAAATGTTGCAGGATAGTACGGAAATTTCCCGTAAAACAGGAGACGTCTAGTAGTGGCAACAAAAATTCCATGTTGATACGATAATATAAAATTATCCTTCTCAACTATCCCTACCACAAAAGCCAGAATCTTTTCATCATCATCTACATACTTTTTCATACTCGATAAAAGTTCATTCATGCATATTCCTCCAAATTCTATTCACTGCATTAACACTTGAAAAGAATCCATGGATTATTACAGACCGGTTTAACTCCTTTATAAAGTATGAAACGCGTTTCCTGTCAAAGATATTTCAAAAAAATAATCCGTTATGCGATTATACACATAACGGATTACGATTAAACTGTAGAGCGTTCCACAAGTTCGTATGGAATTTCCAGCTTTTCTTGTTCAGAACTCTCGTCATTCACTTTTCTATGCAACATTTCAAAAGCAGTTTTCCCTATCTCCTTTAAATTTTGATCAATAGTTGTCAATTGTAACACTTGCGAGATGGGTTGATTATCAAAGCCAATAATCGCTAAATCCTCAGGAACTTGAATCCCTAATTTTTCAACCTCTGTCATAACCCCAATCGCAACTTCATCACCTGCTACTATTAATGCTTCAGGAAGATCCTGCATCTCTTTTAACTTATGAGCCACTTTTACACCATCTTCTAGTGTAAAACATTCTGTAAAAATCCATTCTTCATTAACCTCTTCGTCTATAGATTGCAATTGCTGTTTATAAACATCAAAACGCTTTTGACTACTCGGCCCTAATTTTCTTCCCGTACAATAACCAATTTTTTTATAACCTTTCTCAATCAAATAATCCATTCCTAATTGAAAGGCCGCTGAATGATTCGTATATACACTTGAGATGTTTGAAATATCATTATCTTCACAAGCAATTATTGTGCCGTAAGAAGCATACGGTTTTATCGTTTCCCAATCATTTGCACGTGAACAAATAATAAGACCATCCAATTGTTTTGTTTTTAACATATGTAAACTTTTCATTTCTTCTTTTTTATTATAATTCGTTTGGCAAAGTAGCACCCTGTAATTATGCGCTAACGCAGTCTCCATCATTCCGCTCACCATCGCATCAAAACACGGATGATTAATATACGGTAAAATCACACCAACAATATTCGTTTTTCCTTTTGATAAATGAACAGCATTTGCGTTTTGCGAGTAATTCAATTTCTCAACTATCTCTATAACCGCTTTTCTTTTTTCTTCACTTACATATGGGTGATCATTCAACACTCTCGAAACAGTCGTAACTGAAACTCCCGCCATCTTTGCAATATCTTTAATATTAGCCATACACTCACCTCTACCTTTAACTTAATGAATCTCATGAACATATGTCAAATCTTCTTATCATTACACCTTCATTCGTTTCTCTTACAAAAGTGTAATTTTTCTGTAAGCTAATTCGATAGTTACTTTCCGCAACATTTCATACAATTGAGTCAGAAACAGGGTAACAACTATTCGAAAAGGAGCGGATTAATATGATGAACAAAATGAAAACGAACAATTTCTTAAATACAATGGGCATGGTATTTTCCGCTCTTATCGACGCAAAAGCTGTTGCTTCTACATTAAACAAGTAAGGAGAATATATTATGAATAACATCACTTTTAACAAATTAGATTTTTTAGGACTAGCTAGTGGCTCTCTTCTTCTTACTGCTTTTATTTACGCCGCTACGCTTGTATAACTTTGTGTCCCCTTTCCCCTTTATTATAAATAGTAATAGAAAAGACGACCGTCTATGCCCGGTCGTCTTTTCTTATTTTTGATTTGATTGCAAAGCTTCTTTTAACTTCTCAAACTTCTCATTTAATTGATCTGTCATCATTTTCATAGCGGTTTTTCGATCTATTTGTTCTCCAGCCTCAATTTGAATTGGATCTCCAAAAATCAATTGTGCCTTTTTCCCCTTTATTAATTCTTTTACACTTGATGGACCAACATAAGCTGCTGGTACTAACGGAACATTAGAACGCATCGCAATTGTCACAGCACCCGCTTTTAATGAAACATCTTCCGCTGATCTTGTTCCACTCGGAAAAATCCCTACTACCTTTCCTTCTTTTAATAAACGTGATGGAATTTTAAGTGTACTTGGTCCTGGATTCGCACGATCTACAGGGAATGCATTTACATTTTTAAAGAACCAATTTTTGAATTTCCCTTCAAATAATTCTTTTTTGGCCATGTAATGAATTTGAGTTGGATACATCCCTGTAGCTAACATTAATACATCCATAAAACTTGTATGTGTACATGCAACAACATACGGTCCACCTTCTGGTAGCTTTTCTCTTCCTTGTACTTCTACTTTCCCAGCTGTTTTAAATATATATTTCAACAAAAATGTAATTGGTTTATACATTTGTTTCGTTCCTTTCTAAACATCCGAAGTATAATCATATTCTTATAATAATTATAACACTAAGTTTTAGGAGTTGGTAATAAAATTAAGAATGAATTGTTAAATTTCAATTCTTACAAAAGTGTAATTTTCTTGTAAGCTAATTCGATAGTTACTTCTTACTATATTTCATACAATTAAGTCAGAAACAGGGCAACAATTATTCGAAAAGGAGTCGATTAATATGATGAACAAAATGAAAACGAACAATTTCTTAAATACAATGGGCATGGTATTATCGGCTCTTTTCGATGCAAAAGCTGTTGCTTCTACATTAAACAAGTAAGGAGAATGTATTATGAATAACATTACTTTTAACAAATTAGATTTTTTAGGATTAGCTAGCGGCTCTCTTCTTCTTACTGCTTTCATTTACGCTGCTACGCTTGTATAACTTTGTGTCCCCTTTCCCCTTTATATAGAAAAAGACGACCGTCTATGCCCGGTCGTCTTTTTAATTTTTTCTTTCTTTCAACTCTTTTAAAAGCTGTATCAGCTCAGCTTGTTGTTTTATCTTTTTACGACCATTTCGATTAATTGCTGCAAGCTCACAGGCAACTCCGACGGCGAAGAAAAACAATAAACTTTCTAACATGTGAAATCCTCCATTTGCCTATTAAACAGCTTGACGTAATTGTTCTTCTTGTAAAACTCTCTTATTTATATTTTCTTCTTTTCTCTGGCAAACGTTATTGCGAATAAGTGCTGCAATAACAAGTACAGTCCCTATAATATCAAACATTGTGATCTGATACCCTTGCATCATCATAATAACTAAAGTCGTAATTGGTACAAAATTAATAAATAAAATCCCATTAATGGATGATAAAATTTTCACACCGTAGTTCCAAGCAAGTAGCGCTACAATACCTGGCAATGTCATCATAAATAACAAATCATACTTCACAATAGAAATCGTTCCCATACTAGGAACTGAAACATATCCAAGCGACGTAATAATTACCGTTATAATTCCTGTAACAGTCGTACCGAATACACACGTCAACGTAGAATAACGTAATGTTGACCAATCACTACACGTTTGACCACCCATCGTATAAATAACCCAGCCTACAACACCAATAAATATAAATGCTAATGAGAACATATTATCTTTCAATGTTACAAAGAAACTCATGTCACCTTTTGTAATAACAAACACAGCTCCTACAAAAGCAATAACCATACTCGTTATCATATACTTCTTCGGTTTTATATGCTTATATCCCCATAAAATACAAATAGAAATCATCGGCATAAGTGATTCCATAATGGAAGCTACCATTACACCCGACTTACCCATTAACATTTGCCCTAAAAATATGAGGACATTATATACTGTAAATGCCATCGTTCCAAAAAAGACGAGTAACTTTCCTCTTCCCTCTAAACGAAATGCCTGTTTTCCTTCTTTCATTAACAACAATACAATCAGCATTATCGCCACTGCTCCATAGCGAATAAGCGAAAAATAAAATGGATCTATGTATTCTAGCGCATGATCAGCAACTGGAAACATCGCTCCCCATGACATACTCGCAATTAAACACGCTAAAGCCCCTATTATCATTTGACCTCTTCTCACCGCAATCCCCCGTTTCTTTCTATTTGCACAAAGAGAATTGTAAAAGAAAAAATATATCACGTAAAATGATTCAAAATGATGTTAACTATCATTTATAATGATAGTTAACATCAAGGGGGATTACAAAATGGAATTACGAGACTTACAAATCTTTAAAAGCGTTGCCGACCAGGGTAGTGTAAGTAGCGCAGCAAAGGAATTAAATTATGTACAATCAAATGTAACTGCACGTATTAAACAACTAGAAAACGAATTAAAAACCCCACTCTTTTACCGCCATAAACGAGGAATGACTTTAACAGCTGAAGGAAGAAAAATGCTCGTTTATGTTAGTAAAATTTTGCAAGATGTCGACGAACTAAAACAAGTATTTTTAGATAGCGAAACACCTTCTGGTATATTAAAAATCGGTACAGTCGAAACAGTAAGTACACTACCTACCATTTTATCTTCTTACTATAAAAGCTATCCGAATGTCGATTTATCATTACAAGCGGGTCTAACAGAAGAATTAATTAGAGAAGTACTTGATCATCAATTAGATGGCGCCTTTATATCAGGTCCTATTAAACATCCACTAATCGAACAATACGATGTTAGTACAGAGAAATTAATGCTTATAACACAAAATAAAGCCTTTCATATAGAAGAATTTACAACAACGCCTCTACTCGTTTTTAACCAAGGATGTGGATACCGCTCCAAACTAGAACGTTGGCTTAAAGATGAAGGTTTGCTACCAAAAAGAATTATGGAATTCAATATATTAGAGACAATATTAAACAGTGTTGCACTCGGTCTCGGAATTACACTCGTACCACAGTCTGCTGTCCATCATCTTTCTAAAGCAGGTAAGGTACATTGTCATGCAATCCCTGAAAAATACGGCAGTATTTCAACGGTTTTCATACGCCGTAAAGATAGCTATATGACGAATTCAATGCGTAGTTTTTTAAAAACAATTGAAGACCATCATCATATCAATATGCTGTGAAAGACATTCTTACATGAATGTCTTTTTTTCTTACAAAAGTGTAAGTCTTTCGTAAGCTAATTCGATAGTTGCAAGTAGCCATATTCCCTATAATTAAGACATAAGCAGGGCAACAACAATTCGAAAAGGAGCGGATACGCATGATGAACAATATGAAATCAAATAAATTTTTAAATACAATGGGCATGGTGCTATCCGTACTTGTCGATGCAAAAGCTGTTGCAACTACATTAAACAAATAAGGAGAGATTATAATGAACAACATTACTTTCAACAAATCGGACTTTATCGGACTTGCAAGTGGAGCTACTCTTCTTACGGCTTTCATTTATACACTTGCTCAAGGTCTTGTTTAACACTTTGTTTCCCCAAACCCCTTTATATATAGAAAAAGCTGCTCGTCTTATAGACAAGCAGCTTTTTAGTTTGTTTCATATATAATTTGACCCGTTTTCGTAATATCATATCCGCCAATCGCATTTAATTCATTATGAAATTCTTCCGATTGCAGAATGTCTTTCACAACTTCAATCAACTCTTCATTTTCTTTATTCTTCAAAATTACTAAATCATACTGTTCTTTCATGATTGGAATAAAGTCCACATTTACAATTTGCGAAAACTTTTCTGAACCTACTCCTACATCAGCTTTTCCATTTGCAACTCGCGTGGCAACACCAAGATGATTCGATTCTTCCCATTCATATCCACTAATATCAGCTTTATTTAATTTTTGGATTCGTAATTGTTCATCCACTAACACTCTAATACCAGAACCCTTTTCTCGATTCACAAACTTTATAGTGGACCCGGATATGTCAGCCCATGTCTTTATTTTCTTCGGATTTCCTTTTTGAACATAAAATCCTACATTTCTGGACAATAAATTAATCATAAGACATGGCTGTCCTACTAAAATACGTTTTACGTAAGGAATATTATATGTACCCGTTTCACCATCAAACAAATGCAAACTAACGATACTTCCTTCTCCTTGATACATTTTCACTAAACTCGTTAAGCTACCTTGATACGCTCTTAAAACATTAGAACTTGGCAAACGATTTTCTATACGTTTAGCTAACATATCTAACGTTAGTTCTTGACCACTAATAATACACGTGTTCAAGATACTACTACCATCGTTTTTTACAGGATTAACTTGTACTTTTCCTGTTTTCATTTGCTTTATATATTGATCTAAATCTGCTGCATCAATGCGCATCTGTCTACCAACTCTATAAGAAGGAAGTTCTCCTTTTTTAATTAAGTCGTATACAGTTAATTTTGATACTTTTAATCGCTTTGCTACTTCTTCCGTTGTGTAGGAATGATGATCCATAGACGATTCCTCACTTTCTCCTTTCATTGTAACAAAGAAAAGAATATTTCTCCTATTTTTTAAAAATAGATATATGTTCAAATTATATTCAATTATAACTAATTATATTTAGTTATATTTAGTTATAATTAGATGTGTCAAAATGAAAGGGGATTTTTTTATGAATAAATTTACATTACGTTCCATCGGGGCACTTATACTTTCTTTCCTTCTTATATTTAACGCTGCTTGTACAAGTGGGGAAAAGCATACAAAGTCAGCTGCTAAAAAGGATAAAACAGTTGAACTCACTATCTCAGCTGCTGCAAGCTTACAAGATGCATTAAAAGAAATCGAAAAACAATATAAAGAAAAAGAGCCAAATATCAAACTTTCTTTTAACTTCGGTGCTTCTGGAGCACTTCAACAACAAATTGAACAAGGTGCACCTGCTGATTTATTCTTCTCAGCAGCAGAAGATAAATTCCAAACCCTTGTAAAAAAAGGATTCATTAATGAAAAAGAAGGGAAAAATCTTCTTGGAAATGAACTAGTTCTAGTCATCCCTAAAGATAGTTCTCTTACAAAATTTCAAGATTTAAAAGATGAGAAAATCAAAAAAATTGCACTTGGTACACCTGAATCTGTACCTGCTGGAAAATATGCAAAGGCTTCTCTAACACACGAAAACCTTTGGAATGATGTTCAAAATAAAGTCGTATTTACAAAAGATGTTCGCCAAGTGTTAACATATGTAGAAACAGGGAATATCGATGCTGGTATCGTATACAAAACAGATGCTCTCATTTCAGATAAAGTAAAGATTGGTGAAACAGCAGCAGCTACTTCTCATGAGCCAATCCACTATCCTTTAGGTGTTATAAAGGAATCTAAACATAAGAAAGAGGCGACTTCATTTTATGAGTATTTGCAGTCAAAAGATGCACAATCTATCTTTAAGAAATATGGATTTACAGTCCTGTCGTAATTACTATGAGCATTGATGCTATTATATCGCCTGTCTTTCTATCTTTAAGAGTAGCTGCGTGTGCCACTATTCTCGTTACAATTTTAGGGACGATTGTCGGGCGAGCACTAGCTCGCTCCTCATGGCGATATAAAGTACTATTAGAAACCATATTTTTATTACCAATGGTACTTCCACCAACTGTTATCGGCTTCTTTCTCATTATCATCTTTGGAAACAACAGCCCGATCGGAAGGTGGGTTGAATCATTATTTCAGCAGTCTATTATGTTCACATCTACCGCTGCGATCATCGCTTCTACAGTTGTTGCATTTCCGCTTATGTACCAATCAGCGAAAACGGGATTTTCTATCGCAAATGTACAAATTGAAGAAAGTGCTCGTGACCTTGGCGCAAGTGAATATCAAGTTTTTCTGCACGTTACACTTCCGCTCGCATTTCCTACATTACTAAGCGGGATGATTTTGAGCTTTGTCCGCGCGCTCGGTGAGTTTGGTGCTACACTCATGTTTGCCGGGAATATCCCTGGTAAAACACAGACAATCCCGACTGCAATTTACATGGCCATTGACGCAAGTAATATGCAACTCGCATGGACACTTGTAGTTATTACTATCGGTATGTCACTCGTATTTTTACTATGTATTCAACTTATTAATAAAAGAATTACTAACTCTTAAAGCAGCTTTTTTCGAAGCTGCTTCTTTATTTCTTAGGAAATAAAATATACCACCGGGAAATAACTGAATTTTACCTCTTATTTAAATATACATTTTATTTGAATTCACTTTCTAAAATAGGCAATTTCCTGTTATTATATGGAGGTGTTTCAAAAAATGAAGAAATGAAAACGCATTTATATCGTGAATTCTTCATCCTGTTTTAGCGATCGGTAATCTTCTACTCTATTAGTGGGGCATTACCGATCGTTAGAACGATATGTAACTATATTGGTATAGCAAACCGAAGGGAGTCTTGTAATGGACATTTTATTAGCGCTTCTTCCTGCAATTGCATGGGGAAACATCTTATTAGTAAGCGTAAAAATGGGCGGTGGTGCATATAGCCAAACGGTAGGTATGACAATCGGTGCTCTATTCTTCGCAACAATTATGTATGTATTTACTCAACCAGCTTTAACAATGACAATCTTAGTTGTTGGTTTTATTTCAGGTTTATTCTGGGCTTTAGGACAAGTAAACCAATTAAAAACAGTTGAAAAACTAGGTGTTTCAACTACTGTAACGATTTCTACTGGTATGCAACTTGTTGCAACTTCTATCTTTGGGGTTATCGCTTTCCGTGAGTGGACTACTACTACGACGATCATTCTGGGAACGATTGCAATCCTATTAATCGTAGTTGGTGTTGTATTCACATCATTAGATGATAAAGAAAATGCTCAGCCACCTGGACAATTGAAAAAAGGACTTCTTACTTTAATTGTTTCTACTTTCGGCTATCTTGTATATGTAATTATTATTCGTTGGTATAATATTGATGGTTGGTCTGCTATTTTACCACAAGCAGTTGGTATGTTTGTTGGTGCGGTTGTACTGACGTCTAAACATAAACCATTTAACAAATATGCAATCCGTAATGCTTTGTCTGGTTTACTATGGGGAACTGGAAACTTATTCTTACTTCTTTCATTACCACGTGTTGGAGTAGCAACAAGCTTCCCATTATCTCAAACTGGAATCGTTATCTCAACATTCGGTGCGATTGTATTCTTAGGTGAAAAGAAAACAAAACGCCAATTGATCTTTATTGCACTCGGTAGTGTTTTAATTATCGGCGGCGCTGTATTACTTGGTATGACAAAAGCATAATCTTATATTCTATTAATAAACCCCTGAAGCATATATGCTTCAGGGGTTTTTCAATTCTAATTATTTTCTAGATATAATTATCTGTATGTTCTTGTCCCTTATAATTGCTCTTCCACTCTAGCAAACCAGCTACACATATAAAGAGATTAATAACAGCTAATATTAGCATAACGTATAAACCAGTAGAAATATAAATTACAATGCTAACTACGTTATATAAAATCCACAAATGCCAGTTTTCTAATATTTTTCGACTTAACATAAATTGAGCCACTAGTCCCAATACGGCATTTAAAGCGTCTAAATATGGACTTGTTGACTCCAAATAACGGACTTGATAATAACCCCAACCAATCCAAGCAACTAAAATAAAACTTATATAAAAGGTCCACCCTTTCAAATCTAAACGAACTGTTGCTTTTACCTCTCCCTCCCCACTTCGTGCAATCCAATAATACCAACCATATACGTTAAAGATAAATTGAAAAGCGGCTAATACTGCCATTGCATATAAACCTTGTGTAATAAAAATATATAGAAATACCGCCACAGTAATCATGCCAAATAAAAAGTTGGATACTTTTTCTCTCGCTAATAACCAAACATTAATGATCCCCATAATTGATGCGAAAATTTCAATATAACTCGATTGAATATACAATCCAATTAATACACAAATAATACTAGAAACAAGTAAAAAAAGTGGACTTCTAACCATATTTATCTCTCCCCAGATGTGTAATAAATTCCCTATTACCAGTATAAGGAATAGCCCTTTCCTTTACCATGAATTTCCGCCTTCTCATTATCCATTCCATCTACGGTAAGTCTTTTCTTTTTACAAAATTCTCTTAAAGATGATATCGTTTTTATAACATATCTCTACTAGAAAGGAATAAAGGATATGCCTAACAAACATCGAATTTTATTTATTGGTGCTGGTCGTATGGCAGAAGCTATATTTTCCGGATTACTTAAAACAAGCAAAGAGTACATCGAAGAAATTATCATCTCTAACCGAAGCAACGTAGAAAAGTTAGAACAATTACAAAGGCGATATAATGTGTATATTACAACGGATTGGAAGCAGCATATTACATCTGTCGATACGGTTGTTTTAGCAATGCCACCTTCTGCTCATGAAGAATTATTAGCTGAGCTATCTCCGTTAATATCAAATCAACTTGTCGTAACAGTAGCAGCTGGCATTGGACCATCTTATTTAGAAGCTAGACTCCCAAAAGGCACACCTGTTGCTTGGATTATGCCTAATACAGCTGCTGAAATAGGAAAGTCTATCTCCTTATATACAATGGGACAATCAGTAACCGAGATGCATCAAGAAACCCTGCAACTGCTTTTAAGAGGTATTGGTACTTCGCAACTTTGTACTGAGGAAGAAGTTCATCAGCTTACTGCAGTTACTGGAAGTGCACCAGCCTTCCTTTATTACTTTGCTGAAAGCTTAATTGAAGCAACAAAAAGTTATGGAGTTGATGAAGAAACCGCAAAACATCTTGTCATTCAAATGATTTCTGGCTCTGCTTCTATGCTCGAACAAACGCAAAATCCAGCTAACCTCCGCGAACAAGTAACAACGCCAGGTGGTTCCACAGCTGAGGGTCTCAAAACTTTATACGAATATAATTTTTCAGAGGCAATTCAAAAAGCAGTAGAAGCAACAAACAAAAAAGCTAGGGGGAAATAATATGATTTTAACAAGTTTGAAAGACTATACAACATTACATAACGGTGTAAAAATGCCTTGGTTTGGTTTAGGTGTTTTTAAAGTAGAAGATGGTTCAGAAGTAATTGATTCTGTAAAAGCAGCAATTAAAAATGGCTACCGCAGCATCGATACTGCAGCAATCTATCAAAATGAAGAAGGCGTTGGGCAAGCGATTCGTGAATCCGGTGTTTCACGTGAAGAATTATTTATTACCTCAAAAGTATGGAATAGCGATCAAGGATATGAAACAACACTTCAAGCATTTGAAACTACATTAGAGAAATTAGGTCTAGAATATTTAGATTTATATTTAGTACATTGGCCTGTAAAAGGGAAATATACTGAATCATGGAAAGCATTAGAAACACTTTATAAAGATGGCCGTGTTCGCGCTATCGGTGTGAGTAATTTCCACATTCACCACTTACAAGACGTATTTGAAATTGCTGAAATTAAGCCAATGGTCAACCAAGTGGAATACCACCCACGTTTAGCACAAGAAGAGTTACATGCATTCTGTAAAGAACATAATATCCAGCTTGAAGCTTGGTCACCATTAATGCAAGGACAACTACTAGATAATCCAACGTTACAAGAAATTGCGACAAAATATAATAAATCAACTGCGCAAATTATTTTACGTTGGGATTTACAAAACGAAGTTGTAACAATTCCCAAATCAATTAAAGAACATCGCATTATTGAAAATGCAAACATCTTCGACTTTGAATTAAGTGCTGATGATATGAAAGCACTTCAAGCTTTAAATGAAGATCGTCGCGTTGGTCCAGATCCAGATAACTTTAACTTCTAGTAGAAAAACCACTGCCATATGCAGTGGTTTTTTTATTTCAGAAAACTGAAAATTTAAACTATATTTCATTTAGTTGACACTTCATTATTCAAGGTGTAAGATTTTGAATTATCAAAGAAACACAAAAATTAATAAAATTTATTCGTTTACTCATTGTATCAAGAGAGGTGGAGGGACTGGCCCTTTGAAACCTCGGCAACAGGTTCATTTTGAATACTGTGCCACTTCCTGCAAGCTTTATGCTTGAAAGATAGAATGAGGGACTTCGTTTATATACGGGTGCATAACTTGTACGTAAAAATCCCTCTTTCTCAATATGAAAAGAGGGATTTTTTATTTTTCATTTCCCTCATCATCATCCAAACTTAATTATTTAGGAGGAAAATCAAATGAAAAAGAAGTTTGTACCCGGTATTGCATCAGTTGTAGGAGTAAGTATTTTATTAACTGGTTGCGGTAGTTATAAAAACGAAGCGAGCGGAGCAAATGCAAAAGACGAGGCACCTAGTAAACAGGTTTTAAACTTATCTTCACCTACTGAAATACGAACAATGGATACGGCTCGTGCTACAGATACTGATTCTGGTCAAGTAATGAGAAACGTATTTGAAGGTTTGTATAATCTTGGTGAAGGTAACAAACCTTTCCCTGGCGTTGCAAAATCTCATGAAGTAAGTGGCGATAAAACAAAATACACATTCCACCTACGAGATTCAAAATGGTCAAACGGCACTCCTGTTACAGCGAAAGATTTTGTGTTCGCTTGGCAACGTGCCGTAGATCCAGCAACAGCCTCTGAATATGCATTTCTATTCTTTGATATTAAAAACGCAACAAAAATTAACAACAAAGAACTTCCAGCCGACCAACTTGGTGTAAAAGCAGTTGATGAACATACGTTTGAGGTAGAATTAGAGCGTCCTGTTCCTTATTTTATTAGCTTAACAGCGTTCCCAACATTTCTACCAATTAATGAGGAATTCTTTAAAGCACAAGGTGATAAGTACGCTTTAGAAGATAATACAATCTTGTACAATGGAGCTTTTACACTAAGCGATTGGAAGCACGAACAAAGCTTTAAATTCAAGAAAAACCCTACCTATTGGGATAAAGATACTGTCAAACTAGAAGAAATCAATTTTAACGTCGTAAAAGAAAAATCAACAGAAGTAAATTTATTCGAGTCAAAACAATTAGATCGTATAAAACTAACATCTGACTTCGTCGATAAATATAAAAAGGATGCTAACTTTAAAGAACGTCCAAACGTAGGCGTACAATTTTTACGTATGAATCAACAAAACAAAGTGCTTCAAAACGTTTCTGCACGCCAAGCAATTGATCAAACAATTGATAGAAAATCCTTTGTAAATACGTTATTAAATGATGGATCTACACCAACATTTGGTCTCGTTCCAAAAAACTTTGCAAAAGGACCTGAAGGAAAAGACTTCCGTACTGCAAACGGCGATTTAACAAAAGTTGATACAAAATCTGCACAAAAGTTATGGGAAAAAGCTAAACAAGAGCTTGGTTCTGAAAAGATAACATTAGAATTATTAACGAGTGATGCTGACCTTGATAAGAAAACTGGTGAATTCTTAAAAGGGCAACTAGAAAAGAATTTAGATGGATTAACAATAAATATAAAACCGCAACCGCGTAAGCAACAAGTTTCGCTTTTATTAAAAGGTGACTACGAAATCGGAATTGACGGCTGGAGCCCTGACTTTGCGGATCCAATTACATTCCTTGAGCTATTTACAACGAATAACCCTTATAACTTAGATCATTACTCTAATAAGGAATTCGATGAAACAATAGCAAAAGTGAAAACAACTTTAGCTGGTGATGAAAAAGCTCGCTGGGAAGCATTACTAGAATCCGAGAAAATATTATTTAAAGACTCTGTTATCGCTCCTCTTTACCAAAAAGGCGAATCTTATTTAGAACGTTCTTATGTGAAAGGAATTGTGCAAGTAGACTTTGCGGGTCAATTAAACTTCAAGTGGGCAAAAATTGAAAAATAAAGTAAAACCGTAATAAGTGGGGGTTCTTCATCCCCACTTATTATTAGCCCACATCAATTGTTTTTTTAGCAAAATATATTAAAAGCAGGTTCTCTCACACAAGAGAATTTACTTTTTTAATATATTATTCTAAGAAATTAACATCCTATTTTTATTATTGACATATAGTTCTTTCCAGTGTTAATATTCTAAATAATCAAAGAAACAAAATATTTCACCATCAAAATATAATGTCTACTAAGTTGAAACATATAACGATAGATTATAGCTCAACATGTATATACATATAGAACACCTGATTACCTATAAACAAATATTTATAATAGGTTCTATCTCCTTCTATAGCTACTTCAAGACATGGACATTATGACGTTACGAACAACACATTTAGGGAGGAACGAACAATGAAGAAAAAAGTTGTACCTGTTGTTGCATCTGTTTTAGGGGCAAGTCTATTACTAACTGCTTGTGGGGGAAATAAAGATAATGCAGGCGGAGCGAAAGCAAACGATAAAGTACCTGATAAACAAGCAATTAACTTATCATTCGCTTCAGAAATTCCAACAATGGATGTTGCAAAAGCAACGGATGGGGAATCCATGAATGTAATGCGCAATGTTTTTGAAGGTTTATATGCAATGGGAGAAGATAATAAACCGATTCCTGGTGTTGCTGAGTCGGTTGACATTAGTCCCGATAAAACAAAATATACATTCCATCTGCGTAATTCAAAATGGTCAAACGGTACTCCTGTTACAGCAAAGGACTTCGTCTTTGCTTGGCAACGTGCCGTAAATCCTGATACAGCAGCTGAATACGCATTCTTATTCTTCGATGTACAGAATGCGAAACAAATAAACCAAAAGCAATTACCAATTGATCAACTAGGGGTCAAAGCTGTTGATGACAAAACGCTAGAAGTACAACTAGACCGTCCTGTTCCTTACTTCTTAAGCTTAACGACATTCTCAACATTCTTGCCAATTAATGAAGAGTACTTAAAGTCTCAGGGCGATAAATACGGTTTAGAAACAAATCATTTAATTTACAACGGTGCTTTCACATTAGATAACTGGAAACACGAACAAAGTTTCCAATTGAAGAAAAACCCTAACTATTGGGATGCTAAAACGGTAAAATTAGAAGAGATCAACTTCAATGTCGTTAAAGATAAGTCTACAGAAGTGAACTTATATGATTCAGGACAAATTGATCGCGTTGCTTTAACTGCAGAGTTTGTTGATAAATATAAGAGCGATCCAAACTTTAAGGAACGCGCTGAAGTCGGCATTCAATTCTTACGACTAAATCAGAAAAATGAAACATTAAAAAATCAACATGCACGCCTTGCTATTAACGGCGCAATGAATAAAAAGGCTTACGTAGAAACAATTTTAAATAACGGTGCTATTCCAGCTGAAGGAATGGTTCCTGCGAAATTTGCAAAGAGTTCAGAAGGCAATGACTTCCGTAAAGAAAATGGAAATCTAGTCAAGGATGATGTGAAAACAGCGAAAGAAAACTGGAAAAAAGCAAAACAAGAACTTGGTACTGACAAAGTAACAATCGAACTATTAACAAGTGACAATGCTTTAGCTAAAAAGACTGGTGAATATTTAAAAGGTGAGTTAGAAAAGAACTTAGATGGATTAACAGTGAATTTAAAACCGCAACCACGTAAACAACAGGTGAAACTACTATTAAGTGGTGACTATGAAATTGGTATTGACGGCTGGGGCCCTGACTTCGCTGATCCAATTACATTCTTAGATTTATTTACAACAGATAGTGCTTATAACTTCGATAAGTACTCTAACAAAGAGTACGATGAGCTCATTCATAAAGTGAAAACAGATTTAGCTGGCGATGAAAAAGCACGCTTTGAAGCAATGAAGCAAGCTGAAAAAATTCTATTACAAGACGGCGCTGTCGCTCCTTTATACCAACAAGGTCGTTCTTACTTACAACGCTCTTTCATTAAAGGACTTGTAACGACTGACTTCGGCGGTGAATTTAACTATAAGTGGACAGAAGTTGCAAAATAACAAAAGTAAAAAGGTATCCTACGAAGGATACCTTTTACTTTTATACAACTTTAACTACAGAGCTTCCTCTTCCCTTTACCATTCCTTTTATAGCTAAAGTCGTCACTGCTACTAATTGTGTAACCAATACAATAACTAATAATGAAATAATATTTCTCTCTAAACTAACTCCTCCGAATATTATTGTATAATAGCCATTTGCTGCATATGTTGCTTGAAATAATTCACCGATCGTTTGATACGTTTTAGAAAGCATTTCAGTACCTCCTCACAACTTCAATTTACCATATACATACAAATCGTTTTTGATTTAAATTGCGGATTAGCCCTCGTGACTGCAGGATAATAATTTATTTTCAACACATACATAATTACATGTTTTTGGGAAAAACTTGTATAGAACGAATTTACATAAGGAGGAATTTATAATGAGAATTCTACTATCAGTTTTATTAGCTCTTATGCTAGTACCTGCATTAACAGGATGTAAAGCTCCTGCAAAAGAAGACACAACTTCTAATAAAAAGACGACTGAAGAAGCAAAAAATGAGGCTCCTGCAGATTTAAAACTAAACTTCAATGAATTCGATTTAAAGGCAGACTACCAAGATACAAAGAAAGACTACGAAGCAGACTATAAAAATGTAGCAGCTGATAAGAAAATGGAAGCAAAAATTGAAGATCATAAAGCAGATGTAAAATTAACAGGAGACGAGGCTATCAAAAAATTAAGCCCACTTCTACAAGAATTAAAATTTGATAAAGATACTCCTGACCAAGAAGTAATCGATCAAGTAGTGAACGTGTTCAAACTTGATAAAGACTATCAAAAATTCGATTTAGAAGTTGTCTTCTCTGATGGAACGAAAAAAGAATATAAAAGAGAAATAAAATAAAGAAGTAGGCGGTTGCCTACTTCTTTATTTTTTAATTTTTGCGTATCTTAATTCTGGACTAGAACCAATAATGAATTGGACACCGGATACTGATGATTTTTGTAAATATGAGGCACTTGGGAAAATAATTGGGATTAATGGTGAATCTGTAAACATAATATCTTCCGCTTTATGTAATAATTCAAAGCGCTTATCCTCGTTTTGTTCAACTTTTGCTTCTTTTATTAAAGCGTCAAATTCTTTATTATGCCATTTTGCATAGTTATTCGGACCATCACCTGCATATAAATCTAGTTTAGTAATTGGATCTAATAAAGAGCCGCCCCATCCCATATAAGCTAATTGGAAATCACTTTGCTTGTATGTGTCGATGTAACTCTTCCACTCTTTATTTTCTAATTTAATATCTACGCCAAGATTTTTCTTAAACATTTCTTGCATTGCTTCTGCTACTTTTTTATGTTGTGTATCTGTAGTGAATTTTAATGTTACTTCAGGTAATGTAGACCAACCTTGTTCTTTCATGCCTTCTTCTAATAACTTTTTCGCTTCTGCTGGATCAAATTTAACGTAATCACCTTTTTCTTTACGGAAATCACGGCCACTTTGTGTTTTTGCTCCTTCTGGAACGAATGCATATGCTTCTTGCGCATTATTTTTATACAGTTTTTCAACGATAAATTTACGATCAACCGCTAATGAAAATGCTTTACGTACCTTCGCATTTGTAAACGGCTCTTTTTCTACGTTAAACGAATAAATATAAGATGAGAATCCTGCAACACGCTTATATTCTTTATTTCCTTTTTCTTTTTCAATCATCTCTTGTGGTAAACCACTTAGTAAATCTAATTCTTTTGATTTAAATAATTGATACGCTGTTTTAGAGTCTGGAATAATACGAAACTCAATTTCTTTTAATGTTACCTTTTTATCATAGAATTCTTTATTTTTTTGTATTGTAATAGCCTGGTTATGCTTCCACTCTTTTAACGTGAATGGCCCATTCGTAATTAACTCTTTTGGATCTGTTTTTAATTTATTATTATCATCAATCGACTTTTTAGCTAATGGAATAAATAGTGAGCTTGCTAGTTTTTGTTTAATAGAAGCAACTGGGTGTTCAAGGGTTACCTTTAATGTTTGAGGATCAACAACTTGAATACCAACTTGCCCCTCTTCACCTTTTCCAGTATTATACGCCTCTGCCCCTTTAATAAAATACATTTCTGTCGCATTCATAGAACCCGTTTTTGGATTTAATAATCGCTTCCATGCAAATTCAAAATCATTTGCTGTAATAGGCG
Organism: Bacillus sp. 22475; assembly: GCF_052044835.1. Lineage (NCBI taxonomy): Bacteria > Bacillati > Bacillota > Bacilli > Caryophanales > Bacillaceae > Bacillus > Bacillus sp. 22475. The sequence continues at coordinate 263,065 of NZ_JBQENW010000007.1, forward strand.
AACCATCTGACCATTTAATATCTTTCTTCAAATGAATTGTATATTCAGTTCCATCAGCATTTACTTCTTCTTTCTCCGCTAATTCATTTTGATATTTCCCATCACTATCTTGCGTATATAAACTTGAAAACAACTGCCCAATTATATAACCTGACGTGCTATCTGTTGCAATAGCAGAATCAAGTGTGTATGGATCACTACTAATATTCGTTACTAATCGATCGCCTTCTCCCTTACCAGCACTCGCCTTTTGCGTCTCTTTCTTACCGCAAGCGACCGAAGTAATCGTTAAAACAGTCATAATGATAAACAGTAAAAACTTCTTCATCCTACATTCTCCTTTAACCCGAAATTTTTGGTGTTGATGCTAACAATGTTTTTGTATAAGAATGTTGTGGATTACGGAACACTTCGTCCGTATTTCCAAATTCAACAAGTTCTCCTTTATATAAGACAGCCACTTTTTCACATAAATAGTGAACCATCGGCAAATCATGTGCGATAAATAAATATGTATAGCCTTGTTCCTTTTGAATTTTTTGCAGCAGATGTACAATTTGAATTTGCAATGAAACATCTAATGCTGAAATTGGTTCATCAAGAATCAATACTTCTGGCTCACACAATAACGCTCTTGCAATAGCGATACGTTGACGTTGTCCTCCGCTAAATTCATGCGGATAGCGATCAATATATCTTCTATCTAATCCAACACGCTCTAGCGCATCACCCGCTACTTTATCCTTCAACCCTTTATCACCTAAACCGAATGAAATATAACCTTCCGTTACGCTATCGCGTACTTTCCAGCGCGGATTTAATGCAGCTGTAGAATCTTGAAAAATGAACTGTACTTTCTGTAAAAAATCTCGCCTATGAGCTGACTTCAGCATGTGAACGACTTGACCGTTATAATCAATTTCACCAGACGTTGGACTCTCAATCCCTGCTATGAGCTTTCCAAGTGTTGTTTTTCCTGAACCACTTTCACCAATAATGCCAAGTGTTGTTCCTTTCGGGATAGAAAGTGATATATCTTTTAACGCTGTGATTTCTTTACTTCTACTTCCATACGTTTTTGTTACTTGTTTTACAGTAATTAAATCTGTCGTCATGAAGCATTCACCTTCTCTTTTGATTTCGCTTTATTATGCTCCAGAACATGCTGCCAGCAATGTGAACTATGCTCCTTAGAATACGTTGTTCTCTCTGGGAAACGATGAATACATTCTTTTATCGCTACTGGACAACGATTTACAAAAGGACAACCAAAGCTATTTAATGTTTCAATGGAAGGTGTCGTTCCTTCTATAGCACGTAATACCTTTTCGGAATCATCCATATTCGGAATTGCTTGTAATAAGCTTTTCGTATATGGATGTTTAGGAGAACCTATTACCTCCTGTATCGTTCCTTTTTCAACGACACGTCCCCCGTACATAACAACTACTCGATCAGCTACCTCACGTACAAGTGCCAAATCATGTGTAATTAATAAAATACTCGTATTTTGTTTTTCTTTTCTTTCTTTTAATAGCCCCATAATTTGTTTCTGAATCGTTACATCTAACGCTGTTGTCGGCTCGTCTGCAATTACAAGCTTTGGATGACAAGCAAACGCAATTGCTAAACAAATACGCTGCCTCATCCCCCCGCTTAATTGATGTGGGTACTGTTCAAAGCGTTTCTCTGCTTCATGTATCCCTAAATCTGTTAACAAGTTAATCGCAATTTCCTTTGCTTCTCTTTTCGACTTTTTCCCATGTTGCAAAACTACTTCTGTAATTTGTTTGCCTACCTTCATCGTTGGGTTTAAAGATGAAAGCGGATCTTGAAATATAAAGGAAATATCTTTTCCGCGAATTTGATTCCATTCTGACTCTTGTAAATTCGTTAATTCCTTTGCTTGGAAAGCTATATTCCCATCATCGATATGAATTGATTCTTGATTCAAGCCGATAATGGATTGTGCTGTGACACTTTTTCCTGAACCACTTTCTCCTACAAGTGCAACTATTTCACCTTCGTTAATAGAAAAGGAAACATGTTTCACAATTGCTTGCTTACTATTCTCTTTTTCAACGGCTAACGTTACGTTTTCTAAAGATAAGAGCTGTCCCATGTTTTTTCTCCTTTCGATTCCGTTTTACGATTTTGGGATCAATTGCATCTTGCAAACCATCACCAATTGCATTAAATGCGAACATAATGAGTGCAATCATGATTGCTGGGAAAAATAGCTGCCACCATTCTCCGCTCAATAATGTCCCGAGTGCATCATTCGTCATCGTCCCCCAACTTGCCGCTGGTGATTGTACCCCAAGTCCTATAAAGCTTAAAAATGATTCTGAAAAAATAGCTGCTGGAATTGTAAATGATAAATTGACGATAATAATCCCTGTTAAATTCGGAATTAAATGCCCATATATAATTTTCAGATGTGATGTACCTAATCGCTCCGCTGCAATAACAAACTCTCTTTGTTTTAAAGATAAAACTTGCGCCCTAACGAGACGTGCCATACCAATCCATCCTGTTAATGCAAGGGCGATGATAATGGTAAAAAGACCTGGTTTCATAACAATTAATAGTAAAATAACAATTAATAAATATGGGATACCGTATAACACTTCGATTCCTCGTATAATCCACTCATCAATTAATGTCCCAAGGCGATTGCGCCCTCTCACATATCCACTAAATCCACCAATCAGTACACCAAGCCCTATATCGAGGGCAGCTGCTACTAATCCAACTGTTAGTGAAATCTTCCCACCAGCCCAAGTACGTGCCCAAATATCTCTCCCTAGATCATCTGTTCCAAACCAATGTTCACTACTCGGCGGTAAATTTGTTGCCTCTTTTACTTGTTCACTCGCAGTGAATGAAGTTAAACTTTCGCCAATAAGCGAGAAAACAATAATTAGCAATAACGTCACTGTTCCTAAAACTGCGATTGGATTCGATATAAACTTACGAAACACTTCTTTCTTTCTGCTAATTGTTTGCTGATTTTTATTTATCGTTAATTCTTTTTTCTCTTCTTTCGTTAATAACTGTTCATTAATCTCATAAGCTCCCATTTAAATATCCCCCCCTCCTTATGTAATAGAACGAATACGCGGATCAACAATGCGATGAATAATATCTGTAATGAAAATACAAGCAATTAATAATGCACTATAGAAAATTGTTGTTCCCATAATCACCGGATAGTCTCGGTTAAAAATACTATCTACAAAATATTTTCCTAGGCCAGGAATTGAAAAGATTTTTTCAATAACGAAAGTCCCTGTTAAGAGTCCAGCCATTAACGGTCCAACAAATGTAAGTACTGGAACAATCGCATTTCGAAGAGCGTGTCTTATAATAATCTTCTTAATTGGTATACCTTTTGCTCTTGCTAGCTTAATATAATCACTCTGCAGTACTTCGATCAGATTAGAACGAACAAACCTTGTAATAACTGCGATTGGCCCTAACGCTAATGCAAAGGATGGCAATACCGTATGTTCGAATGTTCCCCAAGAGGCTACTGGTAAAAACTCAAATTGGATAGCGAATACTTGTATAAATAGTGGTGCTAAAATAAAACTTGGAATAGAAATACCTAAAATTGCGAGCAAACTCACACTATAGTCAATTACTCTCCCATGATATAGAGCAGCAAATGTCCCTGCCGCAATTCCTACTAACAATGAAATAACAAGTGCTTGTAGACCAATAATTGCTGATGGACCAAAGCCAGTTGTTATAATTTCTGATACACCTTGCCCGGTTGATTGAACAGATTCACCAAAATCAAAATGAACTACACCGTCTAAATAAGCAACATATTGATTCCATAACGGTTCATCAAGGTGATACTTCGCTCTCATGTTTTGGATCACTTCTTCAGGAAAGATTTTTGCATCTGATGAAAATGGATCTCCCGGAATAATATGCATAATTAGAAATGTCACTGTCGTAATAACCCATAGTGTGAACACCATAACCGATAATTTTTTAATTACATACACTTCAATAACCCCCTAAACACATGAATTTACTTTGTTTTATGAATGTACTTTTTCCATTACTCCCTTTTCTCTTTTTAGAATACAAAAAGCCTTGATCTTAAAAAATAAGATCAAGGCTTAACAAACAAAGGCCCATCACTTATCTTTCAAGACTTGCTTGCTGGAATTAGCACGGTGTTCCTATTACAGAACCCGCTGCTGAGGTGTCATAGGGCCAGTCCCTCTACCTCTCTGGATAAGTAAATTGCTATATTATTATTTGGTTCAAATTGTATATTTCGAATTATAATTCTGAAAAATTGAAAAGTCAATCAAATTGGATAAATTTAGAAAAATCAGTTTTTAATTCATTTATCGAAATTACAGTTTTCGGCTTATAATAAAAAGAAATGATGTTAAAGGAGTTATAAGATGGACCCCTTACTTCTTGCTACTATAGGATTACCCTTAACAATCGTTATACTTGTCATCATCGGCTCCTATAAACTCTTTATTAAAAAGAAACGTATTACTTCTTTTTATACTCCTTTCGATAATATTACCGGGCAAACTATTTCCGAATTTCACGAAGAACAGAAAATATTAGTATCTGAGGATGAAGACGGAGATGGCAAGAAGAAAAAATAACCTTGCACAGGCAAGGTTATTTTTTCGTTTCTGCTTGAAAACGTTTATAGTATGTCGATGCTGTTGCAAAGTTAATTTCTATATCACGAATCAACGATGAATCTTCTTCTTTAGCTAACTTCTGTAATTTTTTCATCGCTTGTTCTGATTCATTCAAGAAACCAACATATACCTCATGTTCTTGCTCTTTCGACTTCGGAACACGAATTTCTTTACGTATATGATCAATATCTTCTAACATGCTCGTTGTTACCTTTTGCACGTCTTCTTTATATGTAGCATTCGTTATTTCCTTACCGCCCTTTTCTTTTGCCACTTCAAATAACTGCAGTGCTTTATTAATTTCTTTATTCATTTTTATATCGTATTTTTCATGTACTGCAAGGTATTCTTTCACCTCTTCTGTTTGTTCAGTAGATTGCTCTACCTTTTCTTTCGGTTCTTTCGTATCTTTATTTCCATTACATCCTGCTAGAAGGATCATACTTCCCATTACAGCAATACCCAAAACCTTCTTCATCTCTTCTTCTCCTTTTATCTACAGCTATTACTCATTATAGTTTCTTTTATCTCCACTTGTTATTATACCGAGAACACCCTACTTTTTACACTTAAGACGACATCGTAATATATATACCAACATGTTTGTCACAGTATCGTCACTTTATACAAATAACTTTTGCAATGCTTTACTACATCACCTTACAAAACTGTAAGCACACATAAAGAACAAACCATGCTAGACTTACATATGCATAACGCAAACATATGTAAGGTTTTAAGGAGAATCATCTATGTACAACACAATGCCTTTTATGGGAGAAGATATTTGTGTCCTTATTCGCGAAAAATCACTTCATATCGAAAATACAGAGAGCCTTCGCCGCGTATTAAAGAAGAAGCATGCTCCATTTAAGTTAGCTCAATATTTAAAACAACAACATACAAATCAATTTCATACCGTGCTAAATATATCGGATAAATCATTAACAATCGAAATCATCGGTCATGTCTACATTGGAAACTTTGCAGATACCTTAAAGGAAATTCCACGTATACCGAAGATTGCTCCTATTATCGTTAAAAAAGCGTATAAAATTACTGACCATACCGATATTATCGACTGTGGGGAAAAAGAAGTCGATAGTAATCGCTGGGTGTGGGATAAACTTGCTGTTTTATATGATACGATCATGAATAATATGTATGAGGTATTTCAAAGAAATGAAAAAAAGAACTGATTCAAACATTCCCTTTGAATCAGTTCTTTTTTGTTAAGCCTCTAAATTTTGTCTTTGTTGCAGTTCAAACTGCTTCTCACTTCTTCTGGCCATAAATAGATAACATAATACTGCTCCTACTTCACAAAGCGCAATAACAACACCCATCGGTAACGCTGTATTACTCCCACCAATACCTACTAGCGGAGCGACAAGCGCTCCTGAAATGAACTGTAATAAGCCTAATAAAGCTGAAGCTGTTCCTGCAGCTTGCTTCTGATTTCTCATCGCTAATGAGAACCCAGTTGTTGATACAACCCCGACACTTGATACAACAAGGAATAACGAACATAAAACACCGATTAAACCTATTCCTAGTACGATTGTCAATAGTAAAGATAGGCCACCAACAGCTGCGATAATAATACCAGCAACAAATAATGTCTTCTCATTCACTTTCCCCGCTAAACGACCCGTTACCTGACTAGCAATAATAATACCGATGCCGTTAATCGCAAAGAATAAACTAAATTGCTGTGGTGATGCTCCGTATATGTTCTGCAACACAAATGGTGAGCCCGAAATGTATGCAAACATTGCCGCTGTTACTAATCCTTGTGACAATGCATATCCCATAAACAGACGGTCCTTTAACAATTTTCCGTACGTCGCCAAAGTCCCTGACAAACCACCCGTTTCTCTTTCTTCAGGAGGTAATGTTTCACGCAATACAAAAGTAGCTGAGATTAACATGAATACGCTAATTGCTCCAAGAACGATGAAAACACCGCGCCACGTTGTAAACTGTAATAATTGTCCCCCAATAATCGGTGCCAAAATAGGTGCTGCTCCGTTTACTAACATAAGCAGTGAGAAAAACTTCGTCATTTCAGAACCTGAGTACATATCACGTACCATTGCACGTGATATAACAATCCCGGCTGATCCTGAAGCTCCTTGTAGGAAGCGCAATAATACTAATGTCCAAATAGATGGCGCAACAGCACAAAGTAAAGAAGAAGCAACATAAATAATAAGAGCAATAATAAGTGGTTTGCGTCTTCCATAAATATCGCTAATTGAGCCAACAAATAATTGTCCTACTGACAGCCCAAGCAAACAAGCTGTTAATGTAAGCTGCGCTAGGGATGCACCTGTTTGCAAATCATCCGTTAACTTCGGTAATGAAGGCAAATACATATCAATAGATAATGGCCCAATCGCCGTAAGTGTTCCTAATACAAGAATCATCCATAACCTGTTTGCCTTTACAGGTTTGTATATTTCGTGATTAACTTCATTCACTTTTTCAATTCACCCTTTCCTATACACACTGAATCGTAACAATTATAGTTACATCATAAACATACGTCAAGTACAGCGCATTTTCCTCTTTCATAATGTAAAAAAAAGCGATAGAAATTCTATCGCTTTACTTTTTCACATTGCTATTCACAAATTTAGATACCGAGGCCATCGTCTCTCCTGTATCTAAATATGTAATTTGAATTGGGTCTCCTACTTCTGTAAACATAGCATACGGGAATTTCTTCACTGGTATCATAAATACCTTTTGTTCATTCTCTAAAAGTACGTACACGATTGTATTTTCACCTGATTTCTCTTTATATACACGTTGTACAATACCTTCTTTTTGCGCTTCTTTTCCTGTTGAGGTTGGTCTAAAGGTATCACCATTACCGCTCATTACGTTTTTATAATTCTCAAGCGCTTCTTTCTGCGTCGAACCTGTCGCAAATATTTTTGCATTAGCAGCATATACAACTGTATGTGCACGTACTAGGCCTCCGTCATCAACAACCGGAATAATCCAAGCTGGTTTTCCGTATACGTTATAAATGACAGGCATTGTCCCATGCCATTTCTCTCTCTTAAAGGAATTATCCACTACTTCTGTAGCTGCTGAACCATCCATAATCCCCTTCACTTCTTTTCCATTATAGTAATATAGCTTGCCTGTGCGTGCATCTACTAATGAATAGCCTAGGGCTGAATCTACTCCTTCTTTTGGAGAAGTAAAGTCTGTAAAATAATACAGTGTTCCATCTTTACCAAAGATCGGGGTCACGCCTTCTTTCGTTCCCCACTCAGTCGGAATTTTCATATCTGTTTGTGAGAATTTCGTATTCCAAAATCCGTGAATATATTTACCAAAGTACGTATTTAACGTAGATGCAGTCTCATGATTTAATACACCATCAACAAATTTAGGTGCCTTTCCTTTATCATATCTTTTCACTTCTCCTGTTTGTGCATCTACTACGACAACACCTTCTACCTCAAATCCAGATCTTCCTGAAATAAATTCACCATACGTCATTGTATAATATGGTTTTCCTTTATCATCAACCTCAAATTTAGGTTTTCCTTTAAAGATTAAATTTGGTTCTGCTTGCCTTACCACACGCTCTAAATTATTACCAAAAAACATGCTTGGCACATATTTCATTTTATAACCGAGGTGCAGTTTCGCTTCCGCATCAGGATTCGTACCTGACATCGTTACATACCCTGGAATTGTCTCAGCTTTACGCGCTTTAAAAAATCCTGAAACTTCAATCGGCGCTACATATAAAGCTTCGCCGTTTACCATTTGTGGCGTTAATTCTCCTAGCTCAAAATAAGCTACTTTCGGAATATCACCAAATACTTTTTTCATCTTATTCTCCGCTGTCTTTGGCGGCACTGTAAACGGCTGGTCATTTTCAGTAAATGGCTCTGAAATATCTTTCTCTATCTTAACAACAGAATCATATTTCTTTTGCGAGATTACTATATCGTGCAAATAACCAAAGTAGCCGTAACTTGCGAGTAAAATAAACATTAGAAGTCCTTTTAATGTACCTTCTAATTTCCCTATTTGATCTTGTGAAAATAAAACAAGCCCAATTAAAATTGCTACTGCAACAGAATAATGAGTAAGAATCGAGTCTACTCGATCATCAATTAGCCAAAAGTATTCATAGATTGCAATACCTATCCAAAATAAAACAGGAATAACTAAAATAGATGATTTCTTACCCTTTACAACCTTCTTATCTCCCTTCTTATCCACTGCTCGAAGCTTACTACTACTTCTTGTCCATGGAATCAAAAACAAAGTAAGAATAGCTAAAACTACAAATTTCATCAAAGGTACTGTCCCCTTTTCTTTTGTATTCCCTTTTAGTATAACAAATAAAGGGTATTAAGGTGAAAATAGGAATAGTTATATTTTTTTACTACTTAATACAATCCCGCTCACTACATATAGAATAGATGCAATATAAAAAATTGTACCAATCGTAAAGAAATCTACTAAATATCCCGTGGCAATAACCGCTACTGCTCCGCCAATGGATGTCCACACATGGTATTTTCCAATCTCATAACCAGCCTTTTCCTGCGCAACCTTTCGTGCTAATGAAGTCTTCTCAGTATTACGCTGCACAGCACCTAAAACTCCCATTACAATTTGAAGAATATACACATGCCATACTTCTGTGGCAATCGGAAAGCAAAGCATTAAGATTGCCATGGACCAAGCGTATATGATTAATAATTTTTTATCACCTACTTGATCAGATACCTTTCCCACTAGTGGATATACAAGTGCTGATGTTAAAGCAAATAAGCCATACGCCCAGCCAAATTGCGAGAAGCTATTTCCAACGTTTCGAAGTAATAATATATAAAAAGGAAATACCATACTTCCTGCCATCATGATAATACTTTGCGAAGCCACAAATCTTCTATATGTCATTTCGTATACTCCCTATAAAATAAATTAACAAATCTCTCTTCTGAATCTACTTCCTTCTTTTTCTTGAGAAATTCTTCAATACGAGGATATGCCCTTTTTAACTGCTCTTTCGTTGGATAAGAATAGTACGGCAAATAGTAACTACCGTTATGCTTTAAAGTAACATCAATCATCTTCCGAATGACATCCTCTGTTTTCTTTATCTCACTCTCTGAGCGTCCCTGGTTAATCAAAAGAACCAGCGCAAACATATCATCTTTCGCATAGGACAAAACTGCATTTTCATTCTTTTCCACGTAACGAATCGTAATGTTGAGTAAATTAAACTCTTCTTCATTTAATGCGTTACGTAAATCATCTATATACTCCGTGAAAGCATCTATAGGCACAAAATATTCTTGTAACACTTCGGTCCTATTTGGATTTTCATATTCCATAAAAGCACTATCTGATCTCATAACATTATTACGCGTCTCATACTTTCCATCTGTACGTTCAAAATAACCTCTTTGTATATCCCAAAATGTATTCTTTCCCCAATCACTATAACGTGATAACCCAAGTAAAAATTTAGGTGCAGCTATAATATTTTCTTCCTTTAATTCACTGTACTCTTCTCTCATATTTTGATTTTGTGCCAAAGTATAATCCGTCACATACATCTCTTTTAAAAATGAATTTGGAGCAACAGAAATACGCGCTAAGTGCATACGAACATTCTCATCTCTTTTCACTTTCTCTTTGAAATAAGATGCGTATTCTTTATAATCTATCATTCTCGTGTGCATTTCATATAATTCATCATCTGTTAACTTCAGCGTCACATCTAAAATAACTCCAAATAAACCGTAACCCCCAATGACATATGGAAATAACTCTGCATTTTCTTCTCTACTTACATTACGTACCGTTCCATCTGCCATTAACAATCTAAATGAATCTACTGTATCAATTAGTGCCTCATGACGAATATCACGCCCATGTACATTTACACTTAATGAACCACCAACAGTAAAAATATTTTGAGACTGCATGACCTGTACCGCAAGGCCATATGGATTTATTTTCTTCTGAATATCATTCCACGTGACACCACTTTGAACTGTAATACGCTTCTTCTCTGGATCGAATTCTAATATTTTATTATATCCTTTCATATCGAGCATCGTGCCATTCGGATAATATGTCTGTCCTCCTTGGCTATGTTGCATGCCTGCAATGGAAATTTTCTCTCCTGAAACTTTTGCATCTCGCACTAATTTTATTAACGAGTGCTCTTCCGTAGCACTTTCAACACGTTTTATTTTTGTCGGAAGCAATTTACCTACATCACTCATAATAGGATGATCAATTTGTTTTTTATACGTATGTACAGACGTTGCAAGCAAAACCGTATATGCGACAATGACCACTGCTATCTTTCTTTTTTTCAAAGGACACTCTCCTTATTAGCAACAAAAAGAGATACCCGTTCTTTCAGGTACCTCTCTTGACAGTGATTACTTTGCTGCTGGCAATTGTATTGGATCAAATTTATCATACGATGTAAACTTCGCATCCGTAATAATGTGCGCTTTATCCTTACCATTGCTACTCATAACCATATCTATCTTTGCTGATTCATATTTAAAATTTTTTGTAATAATATATTCCCCATCTATTTCTTCTATCTTTGCATTTTGGCCTTGTAGCATTTGTTTCTGCTTTTCATCCATACTAGCTAGCATACTCTCTGTCTCTTGCCCTTTTAATGCAAACTTCAGCTTATAATTATCTCCACTTTTCTCCATCTTCACTTTATTTAAAATTTCCGATGGAATCTCTAAATTATCTACCATTCCTTGAGTCGCGTTCATTCCGTTAGCATTTAATTGTTCCTCTGGTACAGACATCACTTCACCCGTATTAGGATTTTTCACCTGACCAGCAATTTTGCCACCTACATCATAAACAACAACCTCTGTACCAGAAACATTCATTTCAGAACGAGAATTTTTTTGCTTCGGCTCTAATTGCATTTTGGCCTTTATTACATTCATCTCTGTTCCTTCAGCCTTTATTCCCACATCATATGTCATCGTTACATTTTCTTCGTTTTTAAAAGCTTCATTCGCTTTATTGAAAACATCCTTCGCTGTTAATTCCTTTTCTTTCTGCACAGCTTCTTTTTTCGGCTCATCAGTCTTTTTTGTTTTCTCATTACTACACCCTACTCCTAGACCGACTGCAAGTACTAAACTTGAAATTAAAATAAATTTTTTCATAACGTCCCCTCCTTCCCAAAAATAATATCATCTCTTTTCCTATGAAATCTATATAATTCGTAATATTTATCTTTAAATTTATTTCCTATATAGCAACATGTTTGAGAAAAAGTTTAAATATGATGTAAATAATAACAACTCATTTCAGGAGGTCATTATGAAAGCGATTATTTGCACAAAGTATGGACCACCTAATGTTCTCCAGCTTCAAAATGTAGAAAAGCCTAAACCTAAAAAAAATGAAGTATTAGTTAAAATTCACGCAACAAGTGTATCGACTGGAGATTGTAGAATACGTGGCTTTAATAGCCCCCTCTTATTTTGGATTCCTATGCGGATCATATTAGGTTTCAGAAAACCGAGAAAACCTATACTTGGCGTAGAGTTGTCCGGTGAAATCGAAGACATTGGATCAGATGTAACACAATTTAAAAAAGGTGATCCAGTTTTTGCATTAACAGAACTAAATCTTGGTGGTTATGCCGAATACACATGCGTGCATGAAAGTGGATTAATAGCATTAAAACCTACCAATGTGACCTATGAAGAAGCTGCCGTTATTCCTTTTGGCGGAACTTCAGCATTGCACTTCCTTAGAAAAGGACAGATAAAAAAAGGGCAACAAGTACTTATATACGGCGCCTCTGGGTCAGTAGGGACAGCTGCCGTACAACTTGCTAAATACTTCGGGGCGACTGTCACAGCCATTTGTAGCAGTTCGAATTTCGATTTAGTAACAGCTTTAGGTGCAGACAACGTAATTGATTATATGAAAGAAGATTTTACTAAGCGGGGCGATCACTACGATATTATATTTGACGCAGTTGGAAAATATAATAAGTCTCTTTGTACAGATGCATTAATGCCTAATGGAAAATATGTATCTGTGAACGGAATGATGGCAAAGGTCAGTAAAGAAGATATGAACCTACTAAAACAACTAGCTGAAACAGAAAAGCTAAAACCTGTTATTGATAGAACTTACCGATTAGAAGAAGTTGTAGAAGCCCATACGTATGTAGAAATGGGCCATAAGAAAGGAAATATTTCGATTACCTTAAAATAAAATATATTCTGAAAATATTATTGACAATTCTTTTTGTACGATTTACTATTAGTACCATATTCAAAACTACATACACATACTCTTATCAAGAGTGGCGGAGGGACTGGCCCGATGATGCCCGGCAACCGAGCTTATGACGTATAAGCTAAGGTGCTAATTCCTGCAAAACGAGTTTTCGTTTTGGAAGATAAGAGAGGAATCTATTTCGTCTATTCGGCACCTCTCTTATTTTTGGGAGGTGCTTTTTATTTTGGAACGTATATGAAGGGGGATTTATAGATGAAAAAGGTATTATTAAGCATTGTAAGCGGAGCAGTATTATTATTAGGCGCATGTAGCGCGAGTTCAGATAAAGAGGTAAAAGCATTAGACGAGAAAAAGATTACTGTCGGTGTAACAGGTGGACCACATGAACAAATTTTTGAAAAGGTAAAAGAAGTTGCAGCAAAAGATGGTCTGGAAATTGACATAAAAGTATTTAATGATTATGTAGCGCCAAACGTATCTTTAGATGAAAAAAGCCTTGATGTAAATAGCTACCAAACAAAATCGTATTTAGATGTATTTAAAGCTGAACGCAATATGAAATTAGCTGAAGTATTTTCAACAGTAACATTCCCTATGGGCGTATATTCTAAAGATATAAAAGATGTAAAAGACTTAAAAGACGGCGATGCAATTGCTGTACCAAATGACCCAACGAATGAACTTCGAGCTTTAAAATTATTTGAAAAAGCAGGGGTTTTAAAAGTTGATCCAAAGGCTACAGAAAAAGCGACTGCAAAAGATGTAATTGAAAATCCAAAAAAATTAAAGATTGTCGAATTAGAGGCATCTCAATTACCAACGCAACTAAGTGAAGTGAAAGCAGCTGCAATTAACACAAACTTTGCATTAGGTGCAAAATTAAGTCCAGCGAAAGATTCTATTTTCCGCGAAGGAAAAGATTCACCATATGTGAACTGGGTTGTTGTTCGTACTGAAAATAAAGATGATGCCGTTGTAAATAAATTAAAGAAAGCTTATCAATCTAAAGAAGTAAAAGAGTTTATCGAGAAAAAATTTGATGGTTCAGTTTTACCATCTTGGTAGGAGCTGACGATAATGATTGAATTAAAAAACATATCCAAAGTATTTACAACAAAAAAAGGAAATGTTGAGGCTCTTAAGTCTACTTCCCTTAAAGTAGAAAAAGGCGAGGTATTTGGAATCATTGGGTATAGTGGCGCTGGTAAAAGTACATTGATTCGATGTGTAAATTTATTAGAAAAACCAACGACAGGAAATATCATTGTAAACGAACAAGACTTAACAACGTTATCGACAAAAGAACTAGCAAAAGCGAGACAAAAAATCGGAATGATCTTTCAAGGATTCAATTTACTTAAAACTGTTAGCATCTATGAAAACATTGCATTACCTTTACGCCTTGCTGGTATTCCAAAAGTGGAAATTAAAAAAAGGGTAGAAAAATATTTACGCATTGTCGATCTTTTCAATCGAAAAGATGCTTATCCAAGTGAACTTTCTGGCGGTCAAAAACAGCGCGTTGCAATTGCACGTGCACTATCACATGAGCCTGAAGTGTTATTAAGTGACGAAGCAACGAGCGCTTTAGATCCAGAAACAACTGATTCTATTCTTGATTTGTTATTAAAGATTAACAAAGAAATTGGAATTACGATTTTACTCATTACACACGAAATGAACGTTATCCAACGTATATGCGACCGCGTTGCCGTTATGGAACATGGATCTGTAGTCGAAAGCGGGACTGTGAAAGATATTTTCACAAACCCACAACATGTAACAACGAAGAAATTTGTAAATAGCGCCTTTGCAGCTAAAATTCCAGAAGAGGTACAGAAAGAACTACAGAATACTGGAGAAATTGTAACACTTTCATTTATTGGTACTACTTCAGGTGAACCTGCCTTAGCTGTTGCCACAAAACGTTTCCAAGTGTATCCGAATATTTTATCCGGTAATATTACGCAGTTAAAACATGAAGCATATGGGAAACTAGTCGTTCATATGCAAGGAGAACAAAATGAAATCCACCGTGCTTTATCATTTTTACAAGAGCAAGGAATGATTGTAGAAGGAGGTAGAACAGATTATGGGAAACAAGTCCTTTTTGGATGAATGGGGTAAAGTCATATGGGAAGCCACAATTCAAACCTTTCAAATGACATCTATTTCATTACTCATCTCAATCCTTATTGCACTGCCACTTGGCGTCACACTTGTTTTAACGAGACCTGGTGGGCAGCGTGAAAATAAAATCATCTATCCTATTCTTAATACAATTATTAATATCATTCGCTCTCTTCCATTTATCATTCTATTATTCTTCATCTTACCTTTTACAAAGTTTCTAATGGGAACATCCATTGGCGTACAAGGTGTTATCGTACCTCTTGTCGTCTTCACAGCTCCTTATATCGCACGTTTAATGGAGACAGCTTTACTAGAAGTAGATCGCGGTGTCATTGAAGCCTACCAAGCGATGGGCGTTTCTACTATAAAAATCATTTGGCACGTTATGGTGAAAGAAGCTCGTCCCTCCCTTGTACTGGGATTAACAATTGCAACGATTGGCTTAATCGGCGCAACAGCAATGGCTGGTCTTGTAGGTGCTGGCGGGCTAGGGGACTTAGCATATCGCTTCGGACATTTACGCTATGAACCTGAAGTAATGTATGTAACCGTCTTTATTCTAATTATCCTCGTTCAAGGATTACAGTCTTTAGGGAATGGTGTTGCAAGAAGACTGAAGAAAGATTAAAAAAGAAGGTATCTCACTGGAGTGAGATGCCTTCTTTTTATCTTTTAAATCCACCTTCTGAATGAATAACTTGCCCCGTAATCCACTCAGCTTCTTCACTTACTAAAAATTTAATGAGTCTAGCTGCATCCTTTGGCTCACCAATTCTGCCAAAAGGAAACATCAGCTTTAACCCTTGTTTTATCTCTTCATTCATCCATCCTGTATCGGTTGGTCCTGGATTAATTGCATTCACTGTTATTCCTAAATGAGCTACCTCTGCTGACAACGTACTAGTAAGAGCATCAATAGCTCCCTTCGTTGTCGCATAAGCTAGTTCTCCTGCCATAGGACCTTGAAATTGCCCCGAAGTAATATTAACAATTCTACCACCAGATTTCTTATCAAATCCTCGGACAAATTGACTACTGAGCAATGTAGTCGCACGAATATTCACCATATAATGCTTATCTAATTCTTCAGCAGTCAACGTAGAGAAATCATTATTCGTAGAATATGCTGCATTATTAATTAATATATGAGGGTACCCTAATTGTTCAGTAACTTTATTTAAAAGCTCTTTCGGTGCATCATTCCGAGTTAAATCTAACTCCATGCTCAATACTCTAACACCTTTTTGTAATAGCTCTTCTTTTAATTGTATTTGTTCATTTTTATCAACGCCCCAAGGCATCTCTTTATCATAATCCGTCCAATACGTAAAAAATATATCGTATCCTGCCGCAGCTAATTCTTTACAAATCGCTGCTCCTATACCGTCTAGACGACTTACGCCTGTAACAACTGCTACTTTATTTTTTAATTGGTTCATCATATACTCCTCCAAGTTTAAAGGACGCATATTTTATATAAGAGATATAAATTTCCCCACCTAGACCTCTGTCCTTACAAAAGGGATGTACAAGCCAACTATGCAGTCCTTGCATGATTTACAAATAGCTAAATAAACCCTCACTTATGAGAGAAAAATTCATCTATCCAATTTCTAATCATTACAAGTTCATCCACATATCGAGTCCTTGTCTCCTTTCCATATATCTCTGTTTCTATCATACCAATATGATGTACTATTTCAAATGATAAAAAAATAAAAACCAATATTCCATTCCAAACTTCTATCTAATTTATTATATTATAATATAATAAATAATGGAAACAATCAGAAAAATACTGGTAAATATTGACTAACCTTCTTATAATAAAACGTGGGGCTAATGTGAGAATTTAGTTTTAAACAAATAGGGGGAAGAAACATGTCAAAAAAATTACTTTCTTTATTTTCTGCAGTAATCGTAGCAGCTTTTGTAATAACCGGCTGTGGTCAAAGCGATACGACAAATAAAGAACAAAAAGAGAATGCAACAAAAGAAAGCAAAACGGAAAAAACAGATACAACGAAAGAAAGTAAACCTACTGAAAAAAAATCCGAAGATAAAAAAACTGAAGATACAGCTACTGGATCAAGCGACTACTCTAAGCTGATTTCCTATATGGAAAAAGAAACAGGTGGTAAAACAAAAGTTCTTTTTGAAAATAAAGAACCACAAGTCTATAAAGCTGAAGATGTTTCAGTTTCAATGAATAGTTACACATTAGTTGAATTAAATGGATTCCATACAAACTTCGATATTCCGTTTAATCGTCAAACAGAAGGCGGAGTTATTCTTGTGAACTACAGCGTAAAAAATAGTTCAGCTAAAGATATTTATTATATGCCAGCATTGGACATGTCATTTACTGGCGCGCAGAAAGCATATAGTAACTATAAAGATTTAATTCCAAAAGAAGATCAGCTCCCAACTAAACTTGCTCCAACGAATGATTACTTAGTAAAAGCAGGAGAAACTATTTCTGGTTATATCGCTTATCCATTCGGAAAAGATGATCTAGCGAAAATTTCAAGTCTCTCAACAGTCTCAGTCACAGTCCCAACTGCACAAGCTAATAAAGGAAAATTTGATGCTCCAATCGGAAATCCTGGAAGCTTTTCATTAAGTTTAAACAAACAGGGTGCTGAAAAAGTTGCAACAGATAATACTTTCTACCAAGATAAAGCTACAGCTAATAACATGGGCGATAAAAAAATGTTAAAAGAGAAATCAAGTATTAATAACAGCCAAGAATTAGGCGCTGTTAATGTTACATTAGACGGATACCAATTCACTCAATTCACACCAAATTCTGTCGAAGCTCCACGCTTTGCAAATTTTAAAAACGGTCTCGTTCTATTAACAGTAAAATTCAAGCTTGATAACAAAGATGTTCAAGACGTTTCACTATCTCCTATAAGCTCTACATTAAGAGTGAATGATGGTACACAATATACGATTAATGAAGGTATGCTACTAAATTACGACTATAACGCTGCAGTTAAAACTGGAACATCTGGAGAGTTACTACAAGTATATATTTTAGATCAAGAGCAGTATGAAAAGATTTGGAAAGACAAAAGCTTTGAGATTGAGTTAGGACCTATGAGAAATAAAGAAGCTAAAGATATTTCACAAGGTAAAAAAGCTAAATTTACATTACCTAAATAAATTACTAAATATATAATAGAAAAGGCATATAACATATGATTGTTATATGCTTTTTCATTTTATAAAAACACCATTTTTGTTCACACTTTATCCATTGTGAATTTTTTCACAATGGATATATAATAAACTTGTAGATACAATATTGGAGGGATTTCAATGATTATCAATTTTTTAAGAACTGATAAACGTGCTACTTTCATATTATTACTTTTACGGCTTTACATAGGGTATACATGGCTCGCTGCTGGGATAGGCAAAGTCTTCGGACAATCTTTTGACGCAAGTGGTTTTCTAAAGGGCGCTATTGCTCAAGCATCAGGTGACCACCCTGCAGTACAAAGTTGGTGGGCAGATTTTCTTCAACATTTTGTTCTTCCAAACGCAGACCTATTTAGCTTTTTAGTTCAATGGGGAGAAATTTTAGTAGGTCTAGGTTTAATTTTAGGCGGATTAACAAAAACAGCTGCATTTTTCGGAATCATAATGAATCTTTCATTTTTATTAAGCGGAACTGTTAGTGTAAACCCAAACCTACTTATTTTGACTATGTTCATTTTAGTTGCAGGGCAAAACGCCGGACGTATTGGATTAGATGGCTATGTTTTCCCTAAACTTTTCCGTAAAAATAACCACGGAACATATAAATTAAGTAAAACTGCGTAGTAACAGTTTACTTTTAAAATATAAATAAGAAAAAGAGCCTGAGTATAGGCTCTTTTTCTTATTTATCCTAATTTAAACTTTTAACGAGCCACGAAAACCTCTGGCAGCATAGTAAGAGTCTGCTCCATTGTGGTACACGAAAACATGTCCGAAGCGATAATCGCAAAATAGAGCACCACCGAGTTCTCGAATATCTGAAGGTGTTTGTACCCAACTTGATGATTTCATGTCAAAATCCCCAATTTGTTGCAATTCCCGATATTGTTCTTCCGTTAATAGTTCAATGCCCATAGCATTTGCAACATCAATAACGTTATTTTCTGGTTTATGTTTTTTTCTTGATTCTAACGCTTCAAGATCATAACAAAGACTTCTGCGGCCTTTAGGACTCTCCTTTGAACAATCATAGAAAGTATATTCGTCCTTTTCTTCATCATAACCGACAACATCCGGCTCACCGCCAGTTACTTCCATTTCGTTAAGTGACCATAATTTTTCAGCATTAGCTTCTATCTTAGCTTCAACCTTAGCCCATTCAAGACCTTCATGGCGGTTCATATTTTTCTCAAAACGAGCTTGCAATACTTTCAATAACTCTTCACGTTTTTCTACTAGTAAGTCATTTTTATTTCCTGTCATATTAGTCCTCCCTGATGTGTGTACGGATAGTAGTTTAAGTATATATTTTATAATAAATCATCTCAAGATGAAGACCGTTTCAACCTTATGTCTTGTACAAACATCCATTATAAAGTTCTAAAACCCTCCATACTTTCTCCAAGAATATAGTGTGAAAACCACATCAAATTCTGCTTCATAATAGCTACATTCATTCCCGGCTGATTAGGACTATATGCCATTCCTTTAAATATAATTAATTCTGTATCCACTTCCATATCCATTAATCCTTGATATAGATCATATGCATTTGTAATTGGAATTCTTGCATCCTTTTCTCCATGCTGAATTAAGGTAGGCGTACAAGCTGATTTAATATACGTCATAGGTGATGTCTTCATATATATCTCTGGATCATTCCATGGAGTATTTCCTAAATACATTCTAATAAAGTAAGGTATATCTGTATTTACATAATGGTTACTCCAGTTAGTAATTCCACCGCCCACTGAAATCGCCTTAAATCTACTACTAAACGTAGAACAGAAAGCGGATATATATCCTCCGTTACTCCACCCCATAACTCCTACTTTATCTTTATCTACAATCCCTTGATCAACTAGTTTATCCACTCCAGATATAATATCATCGTAGTCAGCAATTCCTTGTTTTCTATAATTTTCTTTTAAAAATTCATTACCATAACCTGAACTTCCTCTATAGTTTGGTTCTAAAACTATAAAGCCTTTTTCGATAAACTGTTCAATAGGATATTTCTCATTAAAACAGTCTGAAAATATCGGGAAGGATGCCCAAGCCGGACCGCCGTGAATTACTACTAATAAAGGATATTTTTTATTTATATCAAACTCTACTGGGGTTGATATAACCCCTTCTATTTCAAGACCATCACTACTTTTCCATGAGATGATTTCCCTGTTACTTTTAAGTTTTCCTTTAAAAAATCTATTTTCATCCGTTATTTTTTTATCGTCTAAATAGATTTCAAAAGTTTCATTTATTCTAGCCTTATTATAGGATATATGTTTTCCATCTTTTGTTATAGAAGCATCCATTATAAAGCCATCTACTTTTTCGCTTAATATTTCCACAGTGCCATCTTCAGCTAGCAACCCAATAAGATAATTCGTTTTATTCTGCCATCTAATTAAAATCCCTTTAGCTGTCCACTGTAATGGCATAACCGTACTATCAAAATCTGTTAAAGGTTGAATTAGCTCTCCATTATGAATATCATATATCTCTAACGTACTATCTTGTATATAGTTTCTATAGTAATCCCTCTCTCTTATGCTTGCTGTGTAACATATTTTACTGCCGTCAGGAGAAAAGCAAACACTCCCTCCCAACAATTTATCCACATTCAGCTTTTGTAGCTCTCCAGCTTTAATATGGAGTATGTATAGATCTCCATTTATATAATCTGCCATATTTGAGCTTGGTGTCGCCATAAATACAACCTTTTTACCATCATTTGAAATATCAAATTCATGGATATGAAAATCCTTACCATCAGTTAATCGATAAACAACTTTGTTCTCGTGTTCATCTGTATCACTTTGTATCACCTTTTCTATTTCAATGTAATATAAACAATTATTCTGGTGTTCCTTACTTACATGATGGAAATCTCCATATAATTCCTTACGTTTCTTTATTTCCTCACATTCTTTTGACTGTGCAACATAATAAAAACCTTTACCAGCAGGATCCCATTTGAATGTACTAATTCCTTCCTTCTCATCAGTAATTTGAACCTCGCTATAACCATCTAGCGACTTAACAAATATCTGATTTTTCCCATCACCAACTGGACTAAGATATGCGATACACTTAGCATCTGGAGACCATAATGGGTGTGTACTATCTATATCCCCATTTGATAATGGGTAACTCTGCTTCTTATCTTTTTCATATATCCATACATGATTCCTATATGTATTGTCTTTCCAATCAGCCGTCTTCTTTACAAATGCTACGTTTTTACCATCATCACTTATGTTTGTACTTGATAAGGTTGGTAATGAAATAATCTCTTCTATACTTAGATATGTTTTTTTAATCGTTTTCATCAATATCCCCCCTGAAATGTCCATAAATCTCTCGTCTCTTTTTGTCGTAATAAAAGAAATTGTTCATGAATACTTAAAATAATAACGGAAAATTCAGATAAATAAAAGTGAATTGGATAAAGTAAAACTTTAATTCTATAGGGTTCTATCCACTTACCAATTCTAGATATTATTTTTCGACACAAAAACACCCCTTTAGATAAAATATCTAAAGGGGTACAAATTTGTAAATTTATTTTAAAGCTACAACTATATTTATTAACCTACCAATCTCCTACTCAACAGTAACAGACTTAGCTAAGTTACGTGGCTTATCAACGTCACACTCGCGGTGAAGTGCTGCGTAGTATGAGATAAGTTGTAATGGAATAACTGCTACTAGCGGTGCTAGTGCTTCGTGTACAGCTGGTAATACGAAGCTGTCTCCTTCCATTTCTAAGCCTTTCATTGAGATGATACATGGATTAGCCCCGCGTGCTACTACCTCTTTCACGTTGCCGCGAATTCCAAGGTTTACGTGCTCTTGTGTAGCAAGTGCGATAACTGGTGTACCGTTTTCGATTAAGGCGATTGTACCGTGTTTTAACTCTCCTCCAGCGAATCCTTCTGCTTGGATGTAAGAGATTTCTTTTAGTTTTAACGCACCTTCTAATCCTACGTAGAAGTCTACGCTACGTCCGATGAAGAAACAGTTACGCGTTGTCGCTAAAAATTGTTTTGCTAATGCGTCCATTTCTTCTTTTTGATCACAAAGTTCTATCATTGCATTTGCTACAAGTCCTAGTTCGTGTGTTAAATCGAAATCAAGAACTTCACCTTTTGCTTTAGCAATGTCAGCTGCTAAAATTGAAAGTACTGCAAGCTGTGCTGTGTAAGCTTTCGTTGATGCAACTGCAATTTCTGGTCCAGCGTATAACGGAAG
Source organism: Bacillus sp. 22475 (assembly GCF_052044835.1). Taxonomy (NCBI): domain Bacteria; kingdom Bacillati; phylum Bacillota; class Bacilli; order Caryophanales; family Bacillaceae; genus Bacillus; species Bacillus sp. 22475. The sequence continues at coordinate 285,648 of NZ_JBQENW010000007.1, forward strand.
TGTATAATCAGCTTCACGAGAAAGCGTAGAACCAGGCACGTTTGTAATTGTTAATGCTTTATGCCCCATTTCATTTGTTTGTACAAGTACTGCACGGCTATCAGCTGTTTCACCACTTTGTGAAATGTAAATGAAGAATGGTCTTTCTGTTAATAATGGCATGTTGTAAGAGAATTCACTTGCTACATGCACTTCAACTGGCATTTTTGCAAACTTCTCGATAAATTGTTTTCCAACAAGACCTGCATGATAACTCGTTCCACATGCAATGATGTAAATACGATCGCTATCTAAAATCGCATTGCGGATGTCTTGATTTAATTCAATTTCGCCATTTTCATCTTGATACTTTTGAATTATATTACGGATTACAAGTGGTTGCTCATCGATTTCTTTAAGCATGAAGTGAGGATATGTTCCCTTTTCAATATCACTTGCGTCTAATTCCGCTGTAAACGGTGCACGTTCAATCGTTTCACCTTGTAAGTTTTTAATTGTAATACTTTCTTTCGTTACGATTACGATTTCTTTATCCATTAACTCAATAAATTGATCTGTAACTTGTAACATCGCCATAGCGTCGCTTGCCACAACATTAAAGTTGTCACCAACACCTACTAATAGCGGGCTTTTGTTTTTAGCAACATAAATCATGTTTGGATTTTCAGCATCAAGTAATCCGATTGCATAAGAGCCATGTAAAAGAGATAGCGTATTACGGAACGCTTCTTCTACACTTAATCCTGTGCTCACTTGTTGTTCCATAAGCTGTACAATAATCTCTGTATCTGTTTCACTTACGAACGTTACATCTTGTAAATATTCCTTTTTCACTAATTCATAGTTTTCAATTACACCGTTATGAACTAGTGTAAAGCGTTTTGATGTACTTTGATGCGGATGCGCGTTTACTTTACTTGGAACACCGTGTGTAGCCCAGCGTGTGTGTCCGATACCTACGCTTGCTGCTACGTTCTCATCTACGATTTCACGAAGTTTTGCGATACGGCCTTTTTCTTTGTATACAACAACACCGTTATCTGCTTGTACTGCAATACCTGCTGAATCATATCCACGATATTCTAGCTTTTCTAAACCTTTTAATAAAATTTCCTTTGCATCTTGCTCTCCAATAAATCCTACGATTCCACACATGTTTAGTCGCCGTTACAAATGCTTACACTGCTCTGCGAACATGTAACGACATAGTCCGATACCATTTTTATTTATACTAAAAAACGGATTACATATTGCTAGCCCTGTAAGCTTGTAACGGCTTTCACCTTCCTCTCGATTGGGTTTAAGTCCGTATATACTTATACAGCTAGTTTTCATCCGTTCCTCTTCTCTCATCACACTTTCACCTTTGTCCACTAAGTCACCTTAATGATTTAAGTAAAAGTTTGCGGTTGTGATGAACAACCGGGAGTCATCCGCCGAAATCTCGATAAACCCCACCTCGTCAACTACACTATTTGTAGTTCTGGCGCTTTTATAATTTACAATATTTCCTTTGAGAAAAAGAACAAGACCATCTTATAACAAACATGGATAAACCGTCAATGAAATTTTTTTCATCGTCTATAAAACATATGAAAAAGGAGCACTTTTTGTGCTCCTTTTTCATATAAATTCAGCTAATTACTCAGCGCCAACTTCGGCTTTCACAACTTCTACAATGCGATGTACATATGCATCACAAACTTCTTGTGTTGGTGCTTCTGCCATTACACGAATAAGTGGCTCTGTTCCAGATGGACGAACAAGAATACGGCCATCACCGTTCATTTCTTCCTCTACAACACGAATAATTTCTTTAATTTTTTCATTTTCTAATGCTAATTTTTTATCTGTTACACGAACGTTTACTAGCAATTGTGGGAATTTCGTCATTTCTCCTGCAAGCTCAGATAATGGTTTTTTCGTCATTTTCATGATGTTTACAAGTTGAAGTGCACTTAACATTCCGTCACCAGTTGTAATGTAATCAAGTAAGATAATATGGCCTGATTGTTCTCCACCTAAGTTGTAACCACCGCGTTTCATCTCTTCCATTACATAGCGGTCACCAACTGCTGTTTTATCACTTGTAATATTGTTTGCTTCAAGTGCTTTGTAGAAACCTAAGTTACTCATAACAGTTGAAACAACTGTATTATGTTTTAATTGACCAGTTTCTTTCATGTACTTCGCACAAATAAACATAATTTGATCACCGTCAACGATGTTTCCTTTTTCGTCTACAGCAATTAAACGGTCGCCATCGCCATCAAAAGCAAGTCCGATATCCGCACCTTTTTCTTTTACCAATTCAGCTAAGCCTTCTGGATGTGTCGATCCTACACCCTCGTTAATATTCATACCGTTTGGAGAAGTTCCCATTGTTGAAATATCAGCTTCTAGGTCTGCGAATAAGTATGGAGCTAGAGAAGAAGTTGCACCATGTGCACAATCTAAAGCGATATGTAGGCCAGAGAAATCTTCTTCAACAGTTTGTTTAATGTACTGTAAATATTTTTGTCCACCTTCAAAGTAATCGCTCACTTGTCCAAGATTAGTACCTGTCGGACGTGGTAGTTCATCAACTTCTTTGTCTAATAAAGCTTCAATCTCAGCTTCTTGCTCATCTGTTAATTTAAAGCCGTCTGAACCAAAGAATTTAATACCGTTATCTTGTACTGGATTATGAGATGCAGAAATCATAACACCTGCTTGTGCATCTAGTGCTTTTGTTAAATAAGCAACGCCCGGTGTAGAAATAACGCCAAGGCGCATTACTTCTGCTCCAGTTGATAATAAACCTGCTACTAAAGCTCCTTCTAACATATGGCCAGATACACGTGTATCACGACCGATAATTACTTTTGGACGATCTGTATCTTTTGTTAATACATAACCACCAAAACGCCCAATTTTGAAAGCTAATTCAGGTGTTAACTCCTTATTTGCAACTCCACGTACTCCATCTGTACCAAAATATTTACCCATTATGATTCGCTCCTTTTTCTTGCTCTTTTTGATTATGGTTATCTACCGTTGGTTCTTGACTAGTTTCTTTATCTTTATCTTGATTTTGGTTTTGATTATTTTCCTGTTCCGTTTCTTTTTCTTGATTGGATTCAGGATTTTTTGGCTTCTCATTTTGATTTTCTTGATTGGTGTTTGAATCCGGTTGTTGACCGTTACCCTGTACTTCCTTATCTGGTTTTTCTTTCTTTACAATAGTAACTTTAGCACTTTTTTGTTTTGGCTCTATTGAAATATTACCAGGACCACTCACTTGAATAGAAATATCTTTCGTCCCTGAAGATACATTTTGCAAATTAATTACCGCTGTTATTTGGGCAGCTGTTATTTTATCTACTATACTTGCTTCTCCTGAAATATCAACACTTATCTTTCCATCTTGCGGCGAAATTAGCTGAGCCGTAACATCTTTAGAAAGTCCATTTTTTTGGATTGGGATGCCATCAATCGTTTTTGTTTTCGTTTGTTTTGTTTTTTGCACTCCCACCGAAACCTTCACTTGATTCGGTTTTGCACTGGTTACACCCTTGGGTAATAAAACAGAGGCATCGAATGTTGTAGACTCTGTCAATTGACTAAGATCTACTTCGACCCCCTCTAGCGATTGTATATTATCCAAAATATCTTTTGGACCAGCTATCGTTACTTCTCTCGGCTCGACACTGATATTTGTAACTGCCAATCCTTCTGCTAAACTCCCCTTCTTCGTATACGTTACAGGAACAGTTTTTTCAGTATTATTGGCTGTAGTTTGCGTTGCCACATTCAACGTTACACTAATTTTAGATGGACTTGTTCTTACATTTAAACGTTTTCCTTCTTTATTGTATAATGTAACTTCGGGCGTTTTTGTAACAGTTTTATTAACACCTTTTAAATCAACATACGCTTTGGCAGATGAAATGCTTTCAATTTCTTCTTTCGTCCCAACTACCTCAACAGTATCCGGTTTAATGCTTGATTTTTCGAGAGTAGCCCCCGCTGGCATTTGATCCTCATTTGATAATTTCAAATCTACATGAACATATTTTCTCGCCTTTTCATGAAGAGTAACTTTAATTGTTGATGGCTGAACTGTTCCTTTCACATCATCTGGAAGCCCGTTCGTTTTTAAAGAAATCTCATAAGTTCCTTTTGGACTATCTCGCAAATCAATTGGTATGTCAAATTGTTTTTTTGCTTTTGCTGTAGCAACTGATGCTTTTGGGCCTTCTAACTTCACCTTAACGCCCTCTGCTGGAATACCACTTACAATATATTTCTCCTCATCATACTTAAGATTAATCTCATAATTAGTTAATGTTTCTTTCGTATCATTTGCAAAAGGTAATATACCTGATGTCGTATTTTTCTCAGTTAACGTCGCTGACATAAAAAGCATACACGCCAATAGTAATGAGATCCCTTTTAAAAACCAATGATTCTCCATTAACTTATCCATGACGCTTTCTCCTCCAATTCCATAAAGACGAAGAAGTCGTTTTTTCGTTCCCACTAAATTCAGCTAATAACATATCCTTCAGCTGTTCTGTCTTCAAATCACGATGCAACTTGCCATTTTTCGTTAAAGAAATTTGACCAGTTTCTTCAGACACAACTACTGTAATACTATCAGTAACTTCACTAACTCCCATTGCAGCACGATGTCTAGTTCCTAATTCTTTAGAAATAAACGGACTTTCTGATAATGGAAGATAGCATGCTGCTGCTTTAATTGTACTTCCTTGCATAATTACCGCTCCGTCATGAAGAGGTGTATTTGGAATAAAAATATTAATAAGTAATTCCGATGATACGTTTGCATTCAGCGGAATACCCGTTTCCACATAATCACCCATACCGGTCTCTTTTGACAAAGTAATTAATGCACCTATTCTACGTTTCCCCATATATTCGGTTGCTTTTGCTATCGCTGTTGCAACCATTTCAGGTTCATCATCCTCATGCGGTCCAACACGCGAAAATAAACTCCCGCGCCCTAGCTGCTCAAGTGCTCTTCGCAATTCTGGCTGAAAGATAATAATAACGGCTAAAAATCCCCATGTTAATACTTGTTCAGTTAGCCAAGATAACGTATGCAATTCAAGGAAAATACTAATCATCTTAACGACAATGATAACTGTAATCCCTTTTAAAAGTTGAACAGCTTTCGTCCCTCGGATTATGAGAATCAGCTTATATATAATAAACCATACAATGGCAATATCTAATGCCGTACTAAGATATTTCAAAATGGTCGTATCTTCAAAAGGCATGCTATCCCTTCCTCCTACTTACGAGCAATTCTATCCATATATTGAAATATTGTTTTATGCTCTATCTGTATGTATTTCCAACAACTAGTTAATTATACCATACATGAAACAAACGACAATTACAAACAACCCCCTTTAGCTCAAATTGATAAGATGTCAAACATTTTTATCTTACAGTATAATATAAATCATTATTATACGCCTATTTTCAAATAAAAAAAGCAACTTCTCAGTTGCTTTTCTTACATTTATTTTAGTTTTTCACCGAATAAAGAACCCATTAAAGCAACTGCTGTTGTTGCCGTTCTATTTCTCTCATCTAAAATCGTATTTACCTCAACAAATTCAGCAGATGTGATAATATCCGCTTCTGCTAACATTTCCATCGCCAAGTGGCTTTCACGATAAGATAGACCACCAATTACAGGCGTCCCAACACCTGGTGCATCATGAGGATCAAGACCATCTAAATCTAATGATAAGTGTACACCATCAGTATGAGATAAATATGCGATTGTTTCTTCCATAACAGCCGTCATCCCCATACGATCAATTTCATGCATTGAGAACACTTTAATACCTTCATTGCGAATGAAATCTTTTTCTCCTTCATCCAATGCACGCGCACCGATAATTACGACATTCTCTTTTTTCACCTTTGGATATGCTCCATATAAATCTACAAGTGAAGAATGTCCATAACCTAAACTTGCTGCAAGTGACATACCGTGAATATTTCCAGATGGTGAAGTTTCCTCTGTATTTAAATCACCGTGTGCATCATACCAAATAACACCTAAGTTTTTATAATGTTTTGCTACACCAGCTAATGTACCAATAGCAATACTATGGTCACCACCTAATACAAGTGGAAAACGACCTTCTTCTATAATATGATCCACCTTACTTGCTAATTCATTACATACAGTTGCAACTTGTGTAAGGTTTCTTAATTTTGTATTTTCATCTATCTCTTTTTCTCTCTCTATACATATATCTCCCATATCTTTAACGTCATATCCAATTTCTTCAATTCTTTCAATTACCCCTGCATAACGGATTGCGCTCGGTCCCATATCAACGCCACGACGCATCTGCCCTAAATCCATTGGAACTCCAATAACTGAGATTTCTTTTTTCATAGATAGTATCCCCCTTCTGTGCCTTCACTAAATATTTTAAATCTTTTATATAGTCTGACTCAACTCAACATTTTTCTGTATGGATATACAAATTATTCACTTATATTCACGTTGAAAATCAAATTTCAAGACTATTCTATGTATAAAGTTAACTTAATGAAACAATTACAATCACTATTATTAAATAATAATAAAAAAACACCCCTACATTTAGAAGTGTTTTTCTGACGCTATTTTCCATACTGTTGCAATATTCTTCGTTGTCATTTCAATATTTTCTTCTGCTACTCTATACGCTTCTTCTAGTGTCATCGGTCTCGTTGTAATACTAAATACCGCATCTATTCCTTTCTCGTACACGGCTGAATAATCAGATGATACAGACCCTCCAATAGCAATTACAGGCACAGAAAAACGTTTCGCACGCCCCGCAACACCAACAGGAGCCTTCCCATATGCAGTTTGTTCATCTATTCTACCTTCACCAGTTATAATGAGATCTGCATCTTCTATATGTTTATCGAAATTTGTATAATCCAATACAATTTCAATGCCCCTTCGCAAGTCTCCCTTTAGCACCGAAATAACAGCCACTCCCATTCCTCCTGCTGCCCCTGCACCAGGTATTTCAGATACATCAGAAGATACATATCTTTTAAGGATATTCGCATAATGTTTTAAATTCTCATCTAGCTCTTTCATCATCTCTATATTCGCACCCTTTTGTCTCCCAAATACGAAAGATGCTCCCTGCATTCCGAATAATGGATTATCCACATCACATGCCGCTTCTATCTTTATCCCCTTTAAGCGTGGATCCATTTGTGAAAAATCAATAACAACAATTGAATGTAACGTACCTCCAGATGGATCTATTACTTCACCCTTGTCATTTATAAATCTTACTCCTAAAGCTGCTAACATGCCTGCCCCACCATCATTTGTAGCACTTCCTCCAAGTCCTAAAATTATGTACTCCGCCCCTTGATTTAACGCATGTAATATAAGTTCTCCTGTTCCTTTTGTCGTTGTAATAAGTGGGTTTCGCTTTTCAACTGGAACGTGCTGTAATCCTGATGCTGCTGCCATTTCAATAAACGCTGTCTTTTTATCTTTAGACATGCCATAAAAAGCTTGTACACTTTCTCTAAGCGGTCCTGTCACACTAATTGATATAATTCTCCCCCCTGTAGCATCAACAAGCGATTCAACCGTCCCTTCTCCTCCATCTCCAATTGGTATTTTCACATACTTTGCATTAGGAAAAATTGCTCTAAAACCTCTTTCAATAGCTTCACATACTTCTATAGCTTTTAGGCTTTCTTTATATGAATCAGATGCAATAACAACTTTCACAATTATCCCCCATCCCTTATTTTTACGTTTTCTTCATTTTAAACGATAAATATAAAAGTTGTCTTTTTAAACACAAAAAAGCTTACATCATATGATGTAAGCTTTTTCTATTTAGATGGAGCCTAGCGGGATCGAACCGCTGACCTCCTGCGTGCAAGGCAGGCGCTCTCCCAGCTGAGCTAAGGCCCCTTAGTAATAAAGCGGAAGACGGGATTCGAACCCGCGACCCCAACCTTGGCAAGGTTGTATTCTACCACTGAACTACTTCCGCGAAAATGGTGAGCCATGAAGGATTCGAACCTTCGACCCTCTGATTAAAAGTCAGATGCTCTACCAACTGAGCTAATGGCTCGTAAATGGCTGGGCTAGCTGGATTCGAACCAGCGCATGACGGAGTCAAAGTCCGTTGCCTTACCGCTTGGCTATAGCCCATTAATATTTACTAGTATGGTTATCTTCTCAAAAAAATAAACCCTTTCAGGTTATTTTAAAGAAAATGGTGGAGGGGGGCAGATTCGAACTGCCGAACCCGAAGGAGCGGATTTACAGTCCGCCGCGTTTAGCCACTTCGCTACCCCTCCGACATTTAAACATATATGGTGGAGGATGACGGGATCGAACCGCCGACCCCCTGCTTGTAAGGCAGGTGCTCTCCCAGCTGAGCTAATCCTCCAAAAGTGGTGACCCGTACGGGATTCGAACCCGTGTTACCGCCGTGAAAGGGCGGTGTCTTAACCACTTGACCAACGGGCCAAAAATTTAAAAACTTTTTCCAAGCTTCCAACCGGGCTTGAACCGGTGACCTCTTCCTTACCATGGAAGTACTCTACCAGCTGAGCTATGGAAGCATAATGGCTCCGCAGGTAGGAATCGAACCTACGACCGATCGGTTAACAGCCGATAGCTCTACCGCTGAGCTACTGCGGAATAATACAAGCCTGGCAACGTCCTACTCTCACAGGGACAAGGTCCCAACTACCATCGGCGCTAGAGAGCTTAACTTCCGTGTTCGGTATGGGAACGGGTGTGACCTCTC